>NZ_BAAHBI010000001.1:0-197637 GCF_054776755.1 Spirosoma litoris
AAAAGTCAATCCCGTCAACAAGTCAGATTGCTGTAAGAATTAAATTGGAAGAGTACTAGTTAGCCTCTGTTGATTCTTTGGATTTTATAGATTCTGGTGGTTCTATAGGTACAATAAAATCCAAAGAATTGAGAATCAAAAGAATCTATCCGACCAAGCACTAGTTGGTCGATGTCACGCTACGTAGTCGCAAATTCGATCCCGTTTCAAATTGGAGCTGATCGGGGGGACTTGTTAATCCAATCTGGGTAATAGCCCCATCCCAACCCGATAACTGACTGGTATTAATTTCATAGGTACGAAACTGGCCGTCGCCTACAATTGGAAAATCGGCATATCGGCCGGGTATATCCATAAAATCATACTCGTCGGGCTTTCGCCACACAAGTCTGGCTCTCGTTGCTTTGGTCTGAAAAGCCGCTTGTATATAAAGTTTCGGAACATTTGCCGCTTGCCAGAACGACATTGGGCTCATAATCCGAAAGTTGGGGACGGACGGATCATCCCGGTACCATCGAACGTTCAGTTCATTCTGAATCGGGTAACCCTTGTCACGAGTGCGCTTAAAGTACCAGCCTTGCCGGTCATTCACAAATTTATAGGTAGGCCCCCCAGGTGGTCGCGGCTGGGCATACGCAAACTGCCTGATATCATCTAAATTACCAACCACCAAGGTGTACTCAAATTCATATTGCCCATTATGATCAATGACCAAATGGGGCTGGCTGTTTATATAGCCAGCAGGTACATCATATTCTCCACCCACTCTAGTTACGCCAAAGCCAGCCGACGCAAAGCGTACATCGTTGTACTTATATATACCAACGCCCCGCCCTTCGGCGTTCAACAGAGCAATCCAGTTTTCGCTACCAAACCGATTGGTCATCTCCTGAGTCGTAAACTCAGAGACAGCATCATTCGTAAAAGGCTTCATCCCGCCATAGGTAATCATTCGATAGTAAGGCCCGTTGAGGTATACGCAAGGCGCTTCCTGGGTTCGGGCTTCGTACTGAGTAGTATCGGCCCGATTAACAACAAGCCGGCACCGCACATGAATTGTATTGTCTTTGAGTTCAATCCAGTGTTCGTAATAACAATCGGCTGGTTCATTTAGCAAGGGCCATATCAGCGGGATTGTCTTGACATACAGTGTATTTTGGCCTTGTTGATAGCTAACCACCTGAGCGGGATTGTTATAATAATCACCCGTCTGCACAGGATTCCAACCGAGATTTCGCCATTGATAAACCGGGTCTTTTCCATTTACGCTATACGGATAAGGTCCAGCATACATAGACGTTTGTATCTGCCGCCCCAGGTCATTATTGTTGACCATGTTAACGCTACTACCAGCCTCCGATAAATACGTAATGGCTCCTCCTGCATTAAGGTCAATACCCAACCGAATCTTATCATTATCCAGATACAGCCGTTTTTGAGGAGAAGTTTGTGTCTGACCTGGTAATCCGCCCGATGGTGGGTTCTGTACAACGGGCGCTTTGTTAGGATCTGCAGATGGATAATCACGAACACAGGTGACAGCCAAACTACTCAGCAGAACACAGATAAGCAGTAGATAAGGACGAACCATAAACGTAGAGTATTAATATATCAAATTAACCAACAATAGTATACATCCGGCACCATCTATTAAAGATTGCTTCTGTTACCGACTGATCTTACCTAAATTTAGATTAGAAAATAAACTTAAAAATGGCACTAATTTTCGCCAAAACACGAATTATTCGATAAGTCTATCGTAAAAAGTGAGCTGTCAGGCGCCTAAAAGTCACTATTATAGTATATTCTAAAATTCTCCTTTTCCATTCCCCGTTAAAGCCCTAATTTTGCAGGATTTTTGACCAGACCCTGAATCGCCTGGTAATCGTCAGGCATCTCGCTCAACTTACTAAATCAATTCAGGTCCGTTCATGCGGTCATTGTCCTGCTGAAAATGCCAAAAAATTCCAACATTCGCTCGGTTCTTATTATTGGCTCAGGCCCCATCGTTATTGGCCAGGCATGTGAGTTCGATTATGCTGGCTCACAGGCCGCTCGTTCTATTCGGGATGAAGGGATAGAAGTGTCGTTGATTAACTCCAATCCGGCCACGATCATGACCGACCCAATCAACGCCGATCATGTCTATCTTTTGCCGTTAGAGAAAAAGTCGATCGTCGAAATCCTGAAAAAGCATCAGGAAATGGGACGCCCTATCGACGCTGTCCTACCAACAATGGGTGGGCAAACTGCCTTAAATCTGGCCATTGACTGTGATAAAGCAGGCATCTGGCAGAAATATGACGTTAAAATTATCGGGGTCGATATTAAAGCTATCGAGACAACCGAAGATCGGGAGAAATTCCGGTTGCTCATGCTGCAACTTGGCGCGGGAGTCTGCAAAGGCCGTACGGCTCGCTCGTTTCTGGAAGGCAAAGAAATTGCCCAGGAAATTGGCTTCCCGCTGGTTATTCGACCCTCATTTACGCTCGGTGGTACAGGCGGTGGCTTCGTTAATAAACCCGAAGATTTCGACAAAGCCCTCACGGCTGGCTTGCATGCCTCACCTGTTCATGAGGTGTTAGTCGAGCAAAGCGTAATGGGTTGGAAAGAATATGAGCTGGAGTTACTACGCGATAACAACGGTAACTTCATCATCATCTGCTCCATCGAAAATTTTGACCCGATGGGTATTCATACCGGCGACAGCATTACGGTTGCGCCAGCCATGACCCTGCCCGATACGCTTTACCAAAAAATGCGTGATCTGGCCATCAAGGTAATGGGCGGCATTGGTCAGTTTGCGGGCGGATGTAACATTCAGTTTTCAGTTGACCCACAAACCGACGACATCATCGTTATTGAGGTAAATCCACGGGTAAGCCGGTCGTCGGCGCTGGCGTCGAAAGCAACGGGCTACCCAATTGCCAAGATTGCGGCTAAAATGGCTGTTGGCTATAACCTCGATGAGTTGATCAACCCTATCACGGGTACGACCTCGGCCTTTTTCGAACCAGCCATCGATTACGTTATCGTAAAAGTACCTCGCTGGAATTTCGACAAATTCCCAGGCGCCGACCGCTCGTTAGGTTTGCAAATGAAATCGGTGGGCGAAGCGATGGGTATTGGACGGAATTTCCAGGAAGCCTTGCAAAAAGCCTGTCAATCGCTCGAAATTCGTCGAAACGGGCTTGGCGCCGATGGTCGCGAACTCACCGATCGTGCGGCCTTGACCGAGAGCTTGCAACACCCAAGCTGGAACCGACTGTTCCATATTTACGATGCTTTCAAAGCCGGGATGTCGTTCCGTACAATTCAGCAATTGACGAAAATTGATCCCTGGTTCCTGCATCAGATTGAAGAGCTGATTGAACTGGAGCGCGAAATTCAACAATACGATCTGGACGATCTGCCACCTGAATTGCTCCGTACAGCCAAGCAAAAAGGGTATGCCGACCGTCAGTTGGCGCATATATTGCAGGTTCGGGAAAGTAAGGTTTACGATTACCGCCAGACTCATAATATCCGTCGGGTATTTAAGTGCGTTGACACCTGCGCGGCTGAGTTTGAGGCTAAAACGCCTTACTATTACTCAACATTTAATAACCAGTTGCCTATCACCACCGACCGACCAGAGCCTGTTTCGGACCTGCCTGGTAACGAGTCGATTCGAAGCAACCGGAAGAAGATAGTGGTACTGGGTTCAGGCCCAAACCGAATTGGCCAGGGTATCGAATTCGATTACTCCTGCGTACACGGTGTGTTGGCCGCTAAGGAAGCGGGTTACGAAACGATCATGATCAACTGTAATCCTGAAACCGTTTCGACTGATCCGGATATTGCCGACAAGCTCTATTTTGAGCCCGTCTTCTGGGAACACGTTCATGCCATTATCATGCACGAACAGCCCGAAGGCGTGATTGTTCAATTGGGCGGACAAACGGCGCTGAAAATGGCCGAAAAACTGACCCGCTATGGCATCAAGATCATCGGTACGAGCTGGGAAGCACTTGACCTGGCTGAAGATCGTGGTCACTTCTCAGAGATGCTCCAAAAGCTGGATATTCCATATCCAAAATTCGGAACGGTGCGGGAATCAGAAGCAGCGCTGGAACTATCGCGTAGTTTGGGCTTCCCGCTTCTGGTACGACCAAGTTATGTACTAGGTGGTCAAAGCATGAAAATCGTTATCAATGAGAGCGAGCTGGAGCAGCATGTCATGAAAATTATGCAGGACATTCCAGACAATAACATCCTGCTCGATCACTTCCTCGAACATGCGATTGAAGCCGAAGCGGATGCCATTTGCGACGGCGAAGATGTGTATATCATTGGGATCATGGAACATATTGAACCAGCTGGTATTCACTCAGGCGATTCGTATGCCGTACTCCCCACGTTCGATTTAAGTGAGAACGTGCTTCGGCAAATTGAGGAACACACAAAGAAGATTGCGGTGGCACTTAAAACCGTCGGATTGATCAATATTCAGTTTGCCATCAAAGATGAGGTGGTGTACATTATTGAAGCCAATCCACGCGCCAGCCGCACAGTGCCTTTCATTTGTAAAGCGTACCAGGAACCTTATGTCAACTACGCGACAAAAGTGATGCTGGGCGACAAAAAGGTGAAGGACTTCAACTTTAAGCCTGTTAAAAAAGGGTACGCCATCAAGATTCCCGTGTTCTCGTTCAGCAAATTCCCGAACGTAAACAAGGAACTCGGTCCCGAAATGAAATCGACGGGCGAAGGCATCTATTTCATCGATGATCTAACGGACGATTATTTCCAGAAGGTTTATTCGGAACGAAATCTGTATCTGAGCCGGTAGTTTCCTAAATATTGCTTTCATTGTTTGTTGTGCCACCCCTATCTAGAGGTGGCACAACTGTTTTGTTGCGATTTGCGTTTATAAAGCAGATATTTACATTGTACCAAAAAGTAGTAAAGCTATGACGGTTGTAGCTGTTGAACTAGAAGATAAAGTACTTAGAGATCTAGAAGAAGTATCTGAAACAGTCAATCTGTCTTCAGATCAGCTGATTAGTCAGATCGTAAAAAACTACTTACATCTTGAGAAGATGAATAAGCTTCGCAAAGAACTTAAAGGAACTGCTGAAGGTGCTGGCTTCTTTTCAGAAGAAGATATTTATAGAGAAATCTCGTAGAGCTTATCCTCACTTTTATACTTTCCTAGAAGAATTGACGATAAGCTTCAGGCATGTAATTTTGTGTCTTCTGATACGAGAATACATGACAGAGAGTTTACCACCTTCCACTCGAATAGTCTTCGATACAAATGTCCTCATTTCGGCATTTTTATTCTCAGGCTTTGCTGCAAACGTGTATGACCATTGTGCGCTACACGTTGAACTTTATACATCCGAGTGGATATTGAGTGAGTTTGATGAAAAAATGGAGCGCAAATTTAGCTACTCCCCAGAACGCAGAAAACGCATCATTGACACTATTAGAGAAAGGCACATTGTCATAATGCCAACCAATGATCTGCCAGTCAATTCTAGCGACCCCGACGACAACCATGTACTTCGGGCAGCCTTATTTACTGAAGCCCATTTTTTAATAACAGGCGACGCGAAACATCTCCAAATCTTGAAGCGAGTTGGAAACACCGAAATTATTAGTCCGCGTACGTTCTCTGACCAGTACATAGGCTAAATCGTAACGGCCTGCCCCGTTCATGAACAGGGCAGGCCGTTATGATTTAAAAACAAGTAAACTAGAATCCTAAACCAACAGTAAACCCGCGAACGGTTGGATTTCCGGGTAGCGTAGCCCCAGCCGTGGCGGCACCGGTTGCCAGATTAATGGTATATAGTTTTGTGGTACCACTAGCCCGTAATAAGGCGTAGGCTGTACCCGTTGCACCACCAATATCGAACCCATTGGCACTTTCGACCTCAACACCCAATGGGCCAACAGAAACTAATACGCCGTTATTAGGTGGGTTCTGTGTAAATAAAACAGCGCTTCCCGGACGAACATCGATGTCGTACAACGTGGTAGTGGTTGCCCCCGCGAAGTTGTTCGTGTAAGCAGCCGCCGAGACGTTCGGCGTTCCTGGCGAGGGAGCGAAAGTTAGTGTTCCATCGGTAGCGGCCAAGGCTCCATTATCGGGGTTCAGGCGTAAGTTTTGACCTGTGTTGCTGACAACCCGAATCCGATCGACGGTTGGGTTAAAGTCGAAACCAAAATCCGTACCCGACAAAGTAAAGGCTCCTGCGCTTCCCACCTGTACTGCACTCCAACTGGCAGTATTCGTAACCGCAATCGAATACAAGCGGCTTGAACTACCCAGAGCAAATAATTGACCATTTACCGGGCGAGTATCAATACCTAGAATTGATTCGCCAGTTTGTAAGCCCACAATTGTTTTGATTGTAGTCGTTATCAGGTTCGTTGGGTTGAAAATGAGCAGATTGTTAGAACCATCGATAGCGTACGCAACTGGGTTCGTTGGGATAGCTAGCCCAATGATTGTACCTGGCAGATTACCTAATTTCTGCAAACGTCCCGTTGCCAGGTTAATCTGGTCCAACTCCGACGATCCGTTAAACTGCACGGCAACTAGCCCCTGCGTATTATCATTCGGCGAAATGTCGAAACCCGCAGATCCTGATATATCTAAACCAAGTGGTCCAACGTCTGTCAATGTCCCGTTGTTGGGTGGGTTTTGAATATAGAGCCGATCGGTAGCTGGGTCAATATCATAGAGGGTCGTCGTCGTTGTTCCCGCGTTGTTATTCGTGTAAGCCACTTCCGAAATCATAGCTCCCATTACGCCATTAATTGTCCCATCGGTAGCAACCACAAGGCCTGTTTCGGGATGCAGACGTAAATCCTGCCCGGTGTTGGTAACCAGTCGAATCCGGTCGACAGTTGGGTTAAAATCGATGCCAACCACAGAGCCGGAAACAGCGGGACTAAATGGAGCGGTTGTCAACGCACGAGCCTCGGCCGTTGTTGGATTAATGACAAACACACGACTTTGATTACTAACTCCGTAGAGCTGTCCGGTAGCCGGCCGAAAATCAATCGACATGATGCGTTCCCCACTGGCGAAATTCACCCCAGTAATCACCAATGTCGACAGTGGTGCGCTTGAGTTCTGGACATTCAACCGCAACAGTTGATTGGCGTCATTTAACGCATAAATAGTAGCATCAGGCAAGGTATTTGGACTGGGTGGCAGCCGGTGATCCTGGCAGGCAGCTAAAGTCAATAAAGAACCGATTGCCAGCATGCCAACAGCACGGCTAAGGGATTTCGCGTAAAGCATAGTCATAGAAAAGTCGTTCAGAGTAAATCAGAAAAGCAACAACACTTGACTATACGGCGATACGCACCAAACGGATTTATAGATATTAAAAAGAGATTAAAATATTTTTTAATGGTCAATAAAAATTTCATTAACCACTTAACTACCAGCTCTTTTTCAAACTCACATAGCTCCCAAACGAATTGGGTATTAACTCCCCCTGATCGAGTGAAAGTGTGGTTGTTAGCATCAGACCCGACCATTTACGGATAGGCCATTGAGCCATTGCTAATGTGGATAACTGATGAAATACTTGTGGGTAAGGCTGTTTATACGACCCAAAATTTCGGCTATACGATATACGTGTGGTTAGAGTTGGCCCGCGCCGAAACGTACTTATTGTTCCCAGATACCAAGCCACCACCCGATTATTTGGATAAAAACCATTTCCGCCATACTCGTTGCCGACTGATGGCGCTAAGTCTCCTCTGGGCATGATAAACGGAGTGCCCAAAGTGCGCCCCCGATACGACCACCCCTGAATGTACTGACTATGGTTAAAGTAGTTATCAGCGCCCTGATAGCGAGCAGTCGGATCGAAGGTTGGGCCACTTTGATCGGTCGTCGTTAACCACTCGAGCACAATTCGTTGAAATCGGAAACGTGTATTTTGATGCGACTGATTCAGGAAACGTAAGCCCGTTAATCCATCCGGCACATTTTGCAAAGCAAGCCCCGATGCATCGTCGTACATGTGTTGGTGGTAGAGCAACCAGTTAGCCTTGTTCCCTTTCCATTCGAAAGCCACATCGTAACTACCAACATGATTGCCTAACCGATTCGTACCATCAAAGCCCGTAAATCGGTCATTCTCCAACGCATCTGGATAGCGCCCAATCACTAATGACAAATAATCCTGAAACGACGTCGACAAATGCCCATTTACGGCTAATGGCGTTCCAATCAGATAATCCGCATGCCCTCCCCATTGCACCTGATGATTCAGTCCACCATAAAACTGAAAGCGCCAGTTTGGTTTACCAATTCGTCCATACAAATATTTTTGATGTAGATAACTTCCCTGAATATACGAGTCGACAAACCACCCGTGCGCATAACCACCCCGAAACGACAGCAGTTTTTTCGTAAAGCCGAGCGGTACAAAATCGGGGGTGTGTAATTGAATTTTCGGGAACGGCATCGCATTTCCCGACCAGGCAACAAAACCAGAGGTCAACAACGTATCGCCTAACCCAACTACTTCGCGTCGGTTACCCCCGTAAAGTTCCAGCGCCCCAAAACGGACTTTCACATATGCATCAGGCAATAGAATAGCCGGATTATCGGTCGTTGGTGTAGGACCGATATTCGCAACGGCATATATACCGAAGCCCCAGTCGAAACGAGACTTACGCTTTACCGTCGAATCGGATCGTGGTTTGTAATCGCGCTGTATCCCCATCCGAGCCGTTCCAAACGATCCTCGTAGTGGAACCATGTTATACTGATTAGCCCGCAACCAGAATGGATTTTGTGGGCCCGATGTTGCCACCCCGCCTGCTTCCATCGAATAGCGAATCGCACCAGGGGTAGGAACTGACTGAGCGCGTCCTGTCAGAATAGTCAACAAAATCAGATTCGTCATCAGGTAAAGTAGTCGCATCATTCGATAAACTCAGGAAGAAACCTATCTGTCCGTAAACATACAGCAGAACAATCAACCGGACCTCACGCACTTTATTGTTAGTATTTTAAAACATCTTGCTCCGATTTTGATTTACTATATGAAACTTGTCTTTACCGAATGGATATACCCTCTACCACACTTAATAATGGTATCGAAATGCCTTTATTAGGGCTTGGTGTTTATGCGCCAAGTCAGGCTAATGAAGTACAGCAAGCTATTGAATGGGCACTGGAAGCAGGTTGCCGCCTAATCGACACCGCATCTGCCTATGGAAACGAGCGCGAAGTAGCCAATGCCATCCGGTCTAGTGGAATTCCTCGAAGTGATATTTTCATTACGACTAAAGTCTGGAACGAAGACCAGGGGTATACAAAAACATTACGAGCGTTTAACCGAAGCCTGGAACGGCTTGGGCTCGATGTGGTTGATTTATACCTGATTCACTGGCCAATTAAACAACATCGGCACGAAACCTGGCGAGCCCTCGAAAAAATCTATTCTGATGGCCGCGCCCGTGCCATTGGCGTCTCGAATCATTACCCTGCTCATCTGGACGAACTCCTGAGCGAAGCCCGCATTATACCTGCTGTTAATCAATTTGAGCTAAGCCCGTACAGTTACGTACCTGAGGTTCTGGACTATTGTCGGGAAAAGAATATCCAACCCGAAGGCTACGCTCCTTTAGTCCGTGGCGAGAAAAGTAACGACCCCAAACTGCTTGCCTTAGCTGAAAAATATGGCAAGAGCACTTATCAATTATTAATCCGATGGTCGTTGCAACATAATGTTGTTACCATTCCCAAATCAGTAAAGCGCAACCGGATTCAGGAGAATTTCGACGTTTGGGATTTCGTCATTTCAGATGAAGATATGGCGCTGATGGACACATTTTACGACAACACCCGCATCGCCGACGATCCGAGAGAAATTGACTGATAACCTAATTATCAATCCATTATACCACAAATTGAATTATATTTTGTGTGACCCCGATGGGGTCAAATGTTTATAGTATAGTGGATTTTCTATAGACATTTGACCCCATCGGGGTCACACAAAGCATAGCGCAATGACTTTCTTCATAGCTTACTGAGTATCGTCGGTTCGTGAACCACACAATCGACACCATACTGTTTGTGCAGTAAATTGGCCAGGGCACGCAGCCCCCATACCTCGCTCCGGCGATGCCCTACGGCAATAAACGCACTGCCAGTTGCATCTATAGCCAATTGACCAGGCTTTCGATAGGTGCCCGTTATATAAAGGTTGGCCCCTTTACTGGCGGCTTCTCGCACGAGCGCGTCGGTCATAGCGCCTACTACCGCAATTCGATAACTCGTGGACTGCCAGGCCCCCGGCCCGTGACCGGCTTCAGCGCGATCATAGCCACCGAATATAGTTTTGATGCCTGCTAAATACTCATCAAACTCTTGGGGAACGATCTCCATGAGCATTCCAATTGGCCGTTGTGGCAAAGGCTTACCGGGTTCACGCATATCCTGCTTATAGCCAAGTGGCTCCAATTCACCAATGGCTCCCAACGCCTTCGCCAACCGAGGATTATAGCCCATCGTTAGGGTTTCATCAAATGGCAAATGGTGCGTCATAATCCCGATATCAGCGGGCAAACTCTCCAGATTAATCTGCCAGGGACGGTGCAGCCATAATGTATCGATTTGCTTTTCGCTGACCCAGTCTGCCAGCTTAGGAAAAGGATCTAAAGCCAGGCCAATTCGTTTGATAAGGCGGTTAGACGGGTAATAAATGCCACCCCGCTCGGCATCGGCATAGCGTTCAGCAGCTAATTCGATATGCAGAAAATCAGCCAGATCGTTGAGAGAGAATGGTGCCGTGTGCATACTTCTTTAACCGGGATCGGGCCAGTTTGTTTTTCGACAGGATTGACAGGATAAAACAGGATTTCTTATTCTGATGTCAGGTTTAGAACCTGACATCACATTCCAAAAACACAAAGAATAATCACACAATCAATTAAATTTGGTTTTTCGAAGAAGAAAATTGTACATTTGCAGCCTTAACTGCAACCGAAACGTCGGTTTGTCAACGACCATGAAGTTCCTCGCTTAAAAACCTACGCGGTTTTTTATTTCTTCTTCCGATTACCGCCACCCGCTTCTGACTAAGTGGCCATTTCCGTTTTTACATCATTCATACGCTGGCAGTAGCCCATAGGCTCCGGCATATTTTGTTATTCCAATGACCAAATTTTTTCGGTTATTCCTGGCCGCATTGCGTGGTACAGAAACCAATTTTACGTCTGGTAGTATTAACCGGGCTATTTTTCTACTGTCGGTTCCGATGATTCTGGAGATGGTGATGGAATCGCTATTCGCGGTTGTCGATGTGTTTTTCGTGGCCAAAATCGGCACTGAAGCCATTGCTACCGTCGGACTCACCGAGTCGGTATTAACCATTGTATATTCAATTGCCATTGGACTGAGTACAGCCGCTACGGCCCTGGTATCGCGTCGGGTTGGTGAAGACAATCAACGTGGCGCAGCCAATGCTGTTGGGCAGGTAATCCTGGTATCTGTGGGATTGGGCCTGTTGATGGGCGTAGCTGGTTTTGTCTTTGCCGAAGATATTCTTCGTGCGATGGGTGGCGATGAAAAACTGATCGCTAATGGGGCTGGCTTCACGCGAATGATTTTTGCCAGCTCACCTGCCATCATGTTGCTGTACACACTAAGCGGCAGTTTACGCGGCTCAGGCGATGCATCCGTTGCGATGCGCTCGTTGTGGCTGGCTAATGGGGTTAATATCATCTTGTGTCCGGTATTTATTTTCGGATTTGGTCCTATTCCAGCGCTGGGTGTGATGGGGTCGGCAGTAGCCACAACCATTGGCCGGTCGATGGGCGTGTTATACCAGCTTTATGCGCTGACACGAGTAAAAGGCGTCATACAAGTACTCCGGTCTGACGTGTCGCCAGATGCGGGAATTATTCGCAATCTGCTCAGTTTAGCCATTGGCGGCACCAGCCAGTTTCTGGTCGGTTCGGCCAGTTGGATCTTCCTGACACGGATTCTGTCCACCTTTGGCAGCGACGTTGTAGCGGGTTATACCATCGCCATCCGCATAATTGTGTTTACTATTCTGCCTTCGTGGGGCATGGCTAATGCAGCCGCCACATTGGTTGGGCAGAATTTAGGGGCCGGACAACCCGAACGGGCCGAAACCTCTGCCTGGCGGGCGGCTTTCTGCAACATGCTCTTTTTAGCCGCCGTTGGTATCGGTTTCTTTCTGGGGGCCGCGTCAATCGTCTCGTTGTTCGATGATAAAGCCCGTGTCGTCGAAATTGCGGTCGAATGCCTTCGTATTTTTTGTCTGGGTTACCTGTTTATGGCCTATGGGATGGTGCTTAGTCAGGCACTCAATGGAGCAGGCGATACCAAAACGCCTACACTCATTAACATTGTCTGTTTTTGGGTAGTTGAGATACCACTGGCGTATACGCTGGCGCATTTGCTCAACTGGGGGCCTCCGGGCGTATTTTGGTCGGTGGCCATCAGCGAAACGCTACTGGCCGGAATAGCTATCTGGATCTTCCGGCGGGGGCGCTGGAAAACCGTTCAGGTATAGTTTTGTTGACAGGATTTACAGGATGCACAGGATTGGTGACTCACGTAAATAATCCTGTGCATCCTGTAAATCCTGTCGAAGGATAATACCTATTCTGGCAAATTCGTTGCCGAAACTTTTACGGTATAGGACCCGTTATAATTTACAGGCTTATAGCTTATTACACGTAGTTTTAGCCCTTCGTCATACGCTATAACAACCTAATTACCACTAGAAATCTTACATGATCGACAACACAAAACCACCCGAAACCGCTGTGTTGGTCGCGCTGATTACGCAAAAGCAAACTGCCGACCAAACCAAAGAATATATTGACGAATTAGCGTTTCTTGCCGAAACGTCGGGTGTAACCACGATTAAATCGTTCACGCAGAAACTCGAACACCCAGACAATCGCACCTTTGTTGGTAAAGGGAAACTGGAAGAAATTAAAACGTTTATTCTCGACAATCCGGTTGATTCTGTCATTTTCGACGATGATCTGACGCCATCACAGGTTCGAAATCTGGAAGCTGAATTTAAGGATATTAAGGTGCTTGACCGCAGCTTGCTCATCCTGAATATCTTCTCGATGCGCGCCCAAACCGCCCAATCACGGGTGCAGGTTGAGCTGGCGCAATACCAGTACATGTATCCTCGACTGACCCGTATGTGGAGCCACTTAACAAGTCAGAAAGGGGGCGTTGGTATGCGTGGACCGGGGGAGAAAGAGCTTGAGACCGACCGTCGGATCGTGAAAGACCGAATTTCGTTTCTCAAAGAGAAACTCGCCAAAATCGACAAGCAAAGCCAGACACGCCGGAAAGAGCGCGACCGATTAGTTCGGGTAGCTTTAGTAGGCTACACCAACGTAGGTAAATCGACGCTGATGCGGACGATGGCCAAAACTGACGTATTCGCCGAAAACAAGCTATTCGCAACCGTAGATTCGACTGTGCGAAAGGTAACCCTTGGCAATATCCCGTTCCTGTTGACGGACACGGTCGGGTTTATTCGGAAACTGCCAACGATGCTCATCGAGTCGTTTAAATCGACGCTCGACGAAGTGCGCGAAGCCGATATTCTGGTCCATGTAGTGGATGTATCGCACCCGAATTTTGAGGAGCAGATTGAAGTTGTCAACACTACATTGGCGGAGATCAAAGCGGCCGATAAACCGATGGTGCTCGTTTTTAACAAAATGGACCGTTTTGTTCCCAAAGACGAATGGACAGAATCGTTAAATACCGATGACGATGAATTTAGCGACTCCCATGAGGAAGTCATTATCCCGGTTAGCGTCCGTCGGAAAACGGCCTTAGAGTACCTGAAGAAAACCTATCTGACCCAGAAAGCCGACTACGTTGCCTTCATTTCGGCAGAAACGGGCGAGAACGTAGGTGAGTTACGTGAGCTACTTTACGATCTGGTGAAAGAACGACATTACCAGATTTATCCAAACTGGCTGCACGTACCCCTCACTGAATCAGCCGAATATGGCGATGGTTTGGCAGGCTGATAGATTTTTGACAACTTTGCACGTAATAAACCTATAAGGTCTCTGAGACTTTATAGGTTTAATTTTTGGTCCTGTAGTTCAACGGATAGAATAAGCGTTTCCTAAACGCTTGATACGGGTTCGATTCCCGTCGGGACTACGAAACAAGATAAAAAGCCCACATACGCGTTGTAGTGGGCTTTTTTAATATTCTAATCCATTTCCTAATTATAGGAATATATCCACTCATTTTCCTAACCATTTCCGAATGGGAGCACATCAACAGATTACCAAAAAGCTGGTCATAAAAGATGATTATGTAAAAAAAGATGGCACGGCCGCTATTTATATATACGTATCCGTAAATGGCGATTTCGAGCGCATCCCCCTAAAATTGAGTTGGCCACCAAAATTCTTTGATAAAGATGCGGGGAAGTTGATCGCTCGAAAAAAGGATGATCCTGATCTGACCGACTATAATTTAATGATCGAGGCCGAGATTGGTAAACTCAACGAAATCATTAAGACCTACCGACTCGGTGAGCGACCGCTCACCCTGACTATTCTATTATCGGAGTATTATTCCTATACATCTCGACTGGATTTTCTTTCGTGGTGGGATGGTGACCTAAAGGAGCGAAAGAAGCGCCGAAAAATAGAAGATAATACTGCCAAGGGGCACCGCTCAGCGCTCAATAAACTGCGCGAGTTTTGGCGGTACGAAACTAAAACACAAACCGAGAAGTTGCCCGTTTTGCCCTTTACTGGGCTTACGCCAAAATTACTAGAGAACTTTCGTGCCTGGTTAAAACACGAGCATGATGATGCGCCCAGTACTGTCGAGAAAGAAATGACTCGTGTACGTACCTATGTGAAGCGAGCACTGGTGGCTAAGTATAGCTTTGAAGATCCATTTAAGGTTGTTAAAATTAAACACCCCGAAACGTATCCGGACGTACTAGAGCAGGAACAGGTGATTGACTTGCTACAACTCTATGACAAGCCTGATATCAATGATACTTGGCGTACCATACTCCGCCACTTTCTTTTTTCCTGTTTTACAGGTTTACGAATCTCAGATGCCAAGGCAGTCAATCATGAAAACATTCAGGACGAGTGGCTCGTGTTAATGCCAAAAAAAACCCTTCGACTACGAAAGGTCGTTCGGATTCCATTACATCCAGCAGCAAAGCCATTTATTTCGACAACCATTGGTCAGCTCTTCGATACCTATTCAGAGCAATATACTAATCGAACGTTGGGCAAGATTAGCGAGTCATTGGGATTAGGCTGGAAGATGACGACGCATACTGCTAGGCACACGTTTGGTACGGTCTTTATTGAACTGGGGGGCGATGTAGTTACCCTAAAAGATTATATGGGCCATGCTGACATCAAAACAACTATGAAGTACGTGCACCTTTCAGAGAGAAGGAAAGCGGAGAAGATTAGAGTTTTCGATAAATTATTAAATAAACGAATGCCACCTAAAAAACTAAATGATGATGAATCTCAACCAAAATCCAACTCGTGATCAACTCAAATTATTACTTGCTGAGTGTGATAACACTAGGAGAAGCCACTTATTGTATGTTAAATCTGATGGGGATGTGAGAATCAAAAGTTTTTTAAACTATCGTAGCTACGCTGAATGGGTAGATGATAACCCCGATGATATTTTGCTTCGATTCGAGCATTATGATAAAGGCCAAAACTATGTTGGCCCAGTTGCCGCACAAAATGAACCTTGGATAGAGCGACTTTATAATGCCTTGTTAGATAACTGGTCAACGAAAAATCTAATCTACCCGGATTACATTGATTTCTACTAGCCACAAACAAGTGACCTCATTGCACTTTTCAAAGATGAGCTACACTCTTCTCGCTTTAGCAAATTGCTAACGATTCGTAGAAAAATTTCTTAACATAAAATTGGTTATAAAACACCCCTCGGAATCGTCCTATGATTTGGACTTTTCGAGGGGCATTTATTTGTTGGACTTTTCAGGTTTCACTAGCGAAAATGCTGGCGCTCGGCAATCGCTACCAGGTACACCTTATCCAACACGTCGTAGCGTTCGGCCACGCGTAGTAGCGATTCGTTCTTGCGACGAGGGAAGTCGGCCAGGAAGATACCAAAGGTGGCTTGTAGGTTTCGGTAGATGCGTTTCCAGATTTCTGATTCAGGCTCTCCAGTGAGCCGGGCGATTCCGGCCACAACTAAATACGTTTGGGTGCGGTAGGTGTGACCGCGAAATTGAGGTAGGGTTGCATAGTTTCCCTTACCCACGTAGCTTTGCTCCGTAGACATTTTAAACTGCTGTTTAGAGGTTTACATGCCCCTTCGCTCGTTCCGCCAAGTTCCAGCGTTGGGGTTTTTCTTGTTTATAATCGACTGATTATTAATATAATATAGAAAGAAAAAACCGCCTTTACAAGCTGCAAAGGCGGTTTTTATTACTTTTTAAATAACTCTGGATGCTCAATTTTTAGGCTATCTAGGAATCTATTTGACTTCTCAAGTGCCTCTTGCATCTCTTTTTTAGAATAATCGACTTCCATCTGAATTATTCGCTTTCGCTCGTAATCTTCACCAATCATGAAGCCTATTATTCCACCCAGCAGAAAGACGCCAATCAGCCAGGTCCAACTTATTTTTTTATTCATAAAGGGAGGGGTTAAATTCCCTTACAACTTAGTGACATTCTGAATATGATCAACTTCAGCTTCCACGTCCTTTAACGAGAAATAGTTGTTATTGATCTTTCGTTTCGCCAGCTCCCCGGTAGCCGCTATTTGTTGCTGAGTCAATTGGTTGCCAAGCTGAAGTTGCAATAAAATGGCTCGGCCTACTGCATCGCTCATTCCCATCGTTAGACTCGACCCTGAACCATCCATTGCGGTCGAGCCACCACTGGCATAGGTTCGTCCCATCCGGATGGCCTCCAGCGCAGGCACTAAATTGGCGATCGCTGGATTCTTCAGCATCGGATAGGATATGACGTACTCCTCTCCAGCCTCGCCACCAATCCAGCTTCGTTTGCCCAGATTAAACAACGTCGGCTGCTTTATCCAGCCTTCTGGCTTGCTGCTTTCCGCCATTGCGGTCGAGCCGCCTTCTGCGAACTGCGGGATGGTATAATCCGTCGAGGCAATTTTAGCCAGTACCGAGCCGTAGGTCGCGGTGGCCAGGGCCGTAAAGCCGACCGCTGCCCAGGGACTGCCCGATGTGGCCCAGATATTCATCAGGGTACGGCCATAGGCAATCGAGGCTTCGGCGGCTGAATAGGCTTTGCTGGCGATAAAGGCCGCTTTCTGAAGGATGGTCGCCTTTTGCCAGAATGTTTTGATGCCATCTAGTTGCTCGGTCCAGTTAATCTGCATCAGATGGAGCGTCTCCTGCAAAATCCCCTCAATGGCCTGTTTTCTGGCCTGATGGCTGGCTAGTTCCTTCTGGTCAGCCGCATCGGCATACTGGAGCCGGGCATCGACCTGTTGCCCAATGACACGGGTTAGCTCTTTCTGGATATCGGCTTCAACGTCTTTCTGTTCCTTGGCCAGCGCATTGCGTTTACCAACATCATCGATATTGAGCTTGAGGATATCAGCGAAGTATTTATCATAGAGCGCCTTTTTGGCCAGCAGGAAAACGTTTTCGGCTTGAAGCTCCGCCATTCGGGCCGCATCTGGCGAAATAGCATTGGCCTGCTCCTGGCCCTGAATGCTTTGCAACTGGAGCTGTCGTTTGTTGACTAGTTCCTGTTCGGCCAGGTCTTTGGCATCCTTGATATCTTTGGCCGATTGCTCTTTCTGTTTCTCGTTGAAGCGTTTCTCGATCTGTGCCCACTCCAGTAAACTCAGCGTTCGGATTTCATTGATTTTAGCCTCGTCATCTTTGGCCAGTTTATACATCTCGCTGTAGTGTTCAGCAAAAGCCGCCACCTCCCGTTCGTATTCGGTTTTATTGGCCGTCATAACGCGCTGGCGAGAATCGGCCAACAGGTTCTCCAGTTCGAGGGTATCTTTTTGAGCCTGGGTTAACTTGGTTGACTTTTTATCTTCGCCCAGAGGTGATTTACCCGTTCCGGGGAGCGCCATCGTAGGTTGTTCGTATTGCCCGATGCGTTTAAATATTTCATCATATCGCTTCAACTGATCTTCCTGCCCCTGAATGTTTCCAGCAAACTGCTCCCGAACAGCTAACATATTCTCTGCTGCTTGCCGAGCAAACTGCTGAGCCATTGCTGGAGTATTGCCTCCCGAAGCGATGGCCAACCATAACTTCTGCCAAAGCGATGGTTCAGCAGCCAATAATTCCAGCTGCTTCTCTTTAGCCTTGGTTCGAGCTAAATTACTTTCCACCTCCAGTCTGGCCATTGCGATACTTTTCACCAGCTCTGCTCGTTCAGCGACACTTAAGCGAGTGTAATTTTCAAGCTGCTCATTAAACTTTAACAATAACCCAGTATGCCTTTCCGTCATCAACTGAATTTCCCGTTGCAGCCGAATCTTCTCCCGTTCGAGTCGTAAGGCTTCTGCCGTATTATCTGAATACGTTTTTACGGCGTAGGCCAGCGCGGATAGTCCCGTAATGACCAACCCGATAGGATTGGCATTTAAAACCGCATTCCAGAGCAATTGGGCTGCTGTCGCAATCCTAATACGGAGCGTTACTCCAGCCATGATGGTCGAGTAAGCCGTCATGGCGGTTGTCTGAAGTACAAGCCACTGGAACCCCACCTGATACGCCACCCGGTTGGCAATAACCGCCGTCGTGTTGGCCCAACTGGCCAGCGTGGCTTTAATCAAACCCGCGTTCAGCATGGCGATGGCATAGACAAAGGACATCACCACAGTAGTATTATCCTTTAGCCACTGGTAGGCTTTGGGCAGTACGTCGAGTAGTTCGACGGCCTTATGCACCGCTCCCCCCATAAAATCCTGCACGGCCTGCGACTGATAGAGATTGTCGAAGGCTTCGTCGAGGGTTTTTAAATCCTGGGCCAATTGATAGTTGCGTTTGGCAAACTCACCTAATACACTATCGGTACTGGTTAAGGCTTTGCCCGCCTGATCCGTGCGTTCGCCCAGCAGACTCATATTCGTGCTCAGCTTGGAGAGCACCTCCATTTCGCCCGCGCCAGTGAGTTTGGATTTCTCCAGCACCGACATAAACTCGGTCTGATTACCCGATACTTTTTGCAGGCCTGCCACATACTTCAGGAAGGCGGCATTGATATCCTTGCCGATCAGGTCTTTGTACTCCTTCAGCGGAACCCCGGCAACCTTGGCAAAGGTCTCGGTTTCGGTAAGCATCTTCTGGAAGATAGTCACCAGGGCCGTTGATCCCCGTTCCGCCGTTACGTTCAACTCCTGGAGCGTGGCGGCATAGCCCAGCACTTTGGCTGAAGATAATCCGAGTGGAATCAGCGTACCCCCGATGCGGCTGGAAAAATCGGCCATCACGGGAGCGGTAGCGGCTCCTTCTCCGGAGAGGAAATTCAGGGCATTGCCAATGTGCAACAGATCGTCGTCAATCTTCTGAGACTTTACGTCGGTGAAAATATTGCGCATAGTTAGCACCGATTTGGACAAATCTTCCACCCCGTTAAACTCATCGCCAAGAGCGATATTTAGCTTATCGGCAGACTCGACAAACTCATCGACCTCCTGTTTGGCAACCCCGAACTGACCCGCCACTACTGCCATTTCCGAAAGCTCCTTGGTTGGGGTTCGGGTTTTCATTTTCTGAAGCTCTTCGTTGAGGTCCGCAGCTTCCTGAGCGGTCATGTTGGTCGCTTTCTGCACATCGGCCAGTTCATCTTTGTACTCGATGACCTTGGTTTTGGCCATACTGAACTGATTGAGTACGGACTGCACTGCACCAGCACCCAGAATGCCGGTGGTAATGGTGCCGATCTGGCCAATCACTTTCTGCCAGCCGGTGGCCGTACCATTGATTTCGGCACGCATCTTCTGCTGAATGGCCAGCATTTTATTCATTTCGGCCACCCGCTGCTTATAGAGTTCCGGGTTATCGGCTTCCCGCATGCCATTGATTTCTCGCCGGAGGGCGGTAGCGGCCCGGGTCACTTCGCGCAGGGAGGTTTGGGCCTGCTGGCCATTGAGCACTAAGTCAATGACCGCTTTTTGTTTAGCGTCCATTTAGATCTGAATGTTAGCGGTGAGTGTAAGGGCGGATTCGGCCACCTGGGCGACGGCCACGCCATATTCTTTAGCCAGGATGGATTTAAGTTTACCCACCTCATAGCCTTTGGTTCCTGAATACCAGCGCTTGGCCCGTCGTTTGGTCGGCTGACGGTCTTTGAGTTGACGCGCCACGGATTTATCGAGACTGGAGTGATTGCGGCCTACTCCCATATCCAGAAATCTACCATACAAATTGAACTTCAATAAAATCCCCACAACGGTTGGCCCGGTTAGTGGGCTTTGCGCTTCGCCCCAACTGCCCGATGTATCGAAGCCGCCGTCCCGAAGTTCCTTGCTCCAGTCTTCGGTGAGTCGGCGCGTTCGGCGCTTCGATCGTTTACTGGGAGAGTCGTAGACTACTTTTTCCAGACTCCGCCGAAACCGCTCGATGGCGATATCGCCCCATTGATCGAGTACCTCTTTGAGGGAAATTTTTTCCTGGACACTTAGCTCGTTGTAGCTCATAAAATCAAATAGCCATCCGATGGGTCAAGCGAAACGACAAGGGTAAACTCGGTGGGGGTGGCCGTTCCTACCGCTGGACCACCCGGCGTGGATTCATAAACTAATAGCGCGGATTCCAGCACCGTCTGGGCACCATTGGCCAGGTAGGTGACAGGCGTTTCCTGGTAGGGGCTGGTTGCGTTGGTCCAGGTCTTTTTCTGACGGATCACCACGGGCAGGTTCGTAACCAGGGCCGGGGTAGTTTTGGCCTGATCCTGCCAGCACGTCACGCTCAGACTGGCCGTTTTGGTCAGGATCGGATTAAAGCCACCCGATGAAATCAGCCCGGACCTCACCACCGTCAGCTCCACCCACACGAGTGGATCATCGACGTCCGGATTGATCTCGATACCCGAGGGCAAGGTCAGCACCTCCAGCTTAACGAGCACTTTCCCATCAAGTCCAGGCGCTTCGGCTTGCAGCTTGGAAATGGCATAGGAGCGACGGACTTGATCATCCAGGGAAAGACTCACCAGTCGGTGCAGCTGGAGCGAGGCCAGCGTGGCCACCGGCATCAGTAGTTTCTGGGTGATGCGCTGGGTTTGATCCCGAAAATAGAAATACGCCCGCAGGTATTTACGCCAGGCACCGTAGCGACCCGTAAGCGTCAGCGCTTCGGAGCCAATAACCGTCTGAGCACCACCACGCACGTCGGGCGTGGCCAGGGGGTAGGGTCTGCCCGACGAATCCACGCTCATGCCCCGGTAGGACAGGAACCGAATTCCCACACTATTGGGCCGTTTCCCCTCTTTGGTCAGGTAGCGTTCGGACTGGTTGTATTTCGGGTCGAGGATATTGCCCGGCTGGAGCACCGTCGGCACAAACCAGCTATTCGTTGTGCTTAAGGGCGATTTCTCGTAGGCCAGCTGGGTTGTGCCCGCCTTCAGGGTGATTTCGGTTGTGCCCAAGCCCGTGATTTGACTAGCAGGCGTGAGCGTATTGCCCGATAAATCTTTATACAAGCCATCCGCACCATCGACGTACTCAATGACCTTATAGCCTTTGCCGTCTTTATCAAAGCTGCTATAGGGCCCCGACTGAAACGGGGTTAAATCGATGGCTGAGCCTTTAGCGACCGTCCGGGTAAACTGAACGATGTAGCAGGTTTTGCTATTGGCATTGTAGCCAAACACCAGCCCAAATCGGCCCTTCACCGCTTTTAAAAAATCCGACACCGTCGTGTCCGGCAGAAACATACCCGGTACGAGCAGGTGCCCCGAAATAAAGCCACCCAACTCCGATATCGTTTGATTCATAGCGGTAAGATTGAGCACGGTAATGCGCCGTCCTTCCTCGCTATAGAGCCAGTCCGATTCGATCTTGTAACCCGCTAACGCCATGATCTGCTCTAAGACGTAGGCGAGGTAAAACTGAGGGCAGAGCAAATAACCAAAAGCGGGTTTATTTGGCAGATCGATCGGAAAGCCATAGCCCCCTGTCGTCAGCGGCTCCCAGGCGTTGAGGTAGTCGTTGCGCACGAAACCGGCTAGTTTGGTCTCATCGAACGCGTCCTCGATCATGGCCTGGTTACGGATCGGAAAGAAGGTAAATGGAAATTCGCCAGGCGTGAGCTGCGCGATCTGAACAAGTCGGGTCGATAGCGATACCGGTGGCGTGCCGACTAGTCCATCCCCAACGGCCACGGGCGTAGGCAGTGCCTCCAGTAACGTGAGCTTTCGGATCGAGTCGTAAAACTCGGAACTGTCGATCTTTAAAAAGCCCGACAGCTTTCCTTCATTGACGCGGTAATTGAACGTACAACGCCGGTAGAGCACGCCATCCAGGTGCACACTGACGGGGATTTCGGCGCGGGGCTGGGCCGCATCAGGCCGGTACCCCTGCCCCACAAAGCGTTTGTTGGCTTCGTTGAGTGGCGCTTCGATGGGATACGAGAATTCCCCCGGCAGCTCATCGTCACTGAGCCAGGCGACATTCTGCTCAGTGACGAGGTTTTGCTGCGGGTCCAACTGGAGACTTTCCCCCGAATCGTTGGTGATGGCAATCATAGATTACTGTTCGTTGTACTTGATAACACGCAGGGTGCTGGAGGCTGGAATGGCCACGAGTGGAAGAAAGGGGGTTCGCTGGCCGGATTTAGGATCACGCTCCTGCTCGAAGGTTTCTACACCTCCGGCAGCTATGGCATAAGTAAACCCGCCATAAGTAACCGTCGCTGAGCTGGCACCAGTATTTCGGACAACAATCTTGAACACGCCCGTTGTGGCCACCGTATTCGTTCCGGACGTATAATCATTGATGGTTGTGGCTACACTACCCACGGCTCCAGGCAATTTGGCGATGTAGGCCCGTACCGCAGCCACGGTGCTCACGGTATCGTAAGGGGTTCCCGCTTTGTTGAGGAATCCCTTTAGGGAATACTTCGTACTTGTGCCGTCAATGTAGACCCGAACAGCACTTCCTGACGCTTTCACTTTTACGTCCGACAGTGCATGCACAACAGGCATGGTCCCACCTAAGTTATCGGAAATTACCTGGTCGGTGGTTCGGTAGAGACGGATAGTATCGGACTGAGCCTGAACGGGGTGAGCTGCACTAACAGCGAGCAATAGAGATAAACTGGCAATCAGGAAACGTTTCATTGTGAATTGATTGGTTACGGTGAAAAATTGATTATTGGTGAGATTTTATGCGGGGCAATGCAGCACGATCCTGTCTCATCTTTTTTCTTTTTTGCGTCTGCCCAGCCAGTAGCAACAGCAGTACCAAAAGCTGCCAATCCGTTATCGAAAAAATCACTGCATGAAAGCCTCTATACATTGTGTCAGCAATTTGCCAGTAGCCTGACGAAGCGGGATGTACATTATCAGTTCCCTGTGGGATAGTAGCAGTACTATTTCGCGCGTTAGCCTGTGCAGCATTATTATACTGCATATTGAAATCCATGTCGAACCCAGGCAGGATGTCGGCAAAGAAAAAGTTATTAACGTAGGGAGACGTTTTTGTTAGTGCCTCTAGTCTCCTGTTATAGTCTAACGTCGTCTTGATACTTGCCAAGAAATTCCGTCCAGTGGGATTGTCGACCTGATCGAGCGCAATTGACCCCCAGCCATTTTGCGGATTGGCAAAGATGCACCCGCCTATCAGCACCTTGATATTGCTGTTGTGCGCTAACAGTTTGTCCCACAACGCACTTATAATTGAATTATCTTCCTTGGCATTCGTACCTAGAATAATGACTACGTAGTCAATTCCACTATAGCCGTTCTGTGTGCAGTAATAATTGAAATCAACCTGACTTGTATTGGGATTCCAGAAGGGGGATTGGTTGCTCTCGAAAAAGCTGTAGGTTTTTCCGCTCCACCCTTCGTGCCTTGTACCGGTGCCGCCCTGTGTACCGATGAAGGTTAGGTTAGTAAGCCCGTCCCCGGCTGGACTTCCACCTGTTCCCGTGAGTCTACGAGCTAATTCATTCGGATACCAGGCTTGTTGCGTGAACGAGTCACCAATGAGCAGTATGTTTTTGTTACTGGAAGGTGAACTTTTCTTAGCCGTCACCACAATCTGAGTGCTACCTGTTGCCAGAACCGCACTGTTTTCGTCTTTCACTTCGAAGGCCAGCGGGAATGACACATCTGAACTACCAGGTGTGTAGCGATAAACGCGTTCGTAGAAATTCCCTTTTGCAGCAGGGTACGAACTATTCGCAACCGCCAGGCCTACGTTGGCCGGATTAGCGATTTTCAGAATTGAGCGCTTGAAAACTTCCAACTGATCTCCTTTGACCGCATATATTTTTTCAGGCAACGACAGCGAAATACCACGAGGGTTAAGTAGTAGAGCGTTAACATCATCGCTCGTTACAAATCCAGAAGATCGTACAGCTTCATAATTGCTATTGTACTCAAAGCCACTCACGTCGCCATCGTCCTCAAGCCTTACCATCATGCCTGATATTTCGACGTTTGCCGTCGTACCAAAACTAGCTGCGTTCATGTTCAGATAGGCTCCATACCCCACATCTGTTCCAGCATCCAGCGCGAAGACATTTGATTTGACCAGCGACCATTGCCCAGGCGTGTTTTGACTGGTAAGATTATTATAGTCAGGCGTACCGCTAGTTGTACCCACTCTTGGCCGGATATATATGTTAGAAAGAGCTATATCTGTCTTTATCCAGAACCAAAGTCTAGCGCTTTTTCCAGCAATACCTAAGCTGGTCGTATTAATGCCCTGCTGGTACCAGATCGCGTAGCCCGATGCGCCTGACGTAGCCGCCACGGTGAATTTTGCACTAACCAAACTGGTAGGGCTAGTACCTGTTACGATACCCACGTAAGCCGAACCGGATGTTCGTTCCAGATAGAAATTGTCTGGGTAAGTTCCTACCCCTTCGAGTCGGTAATTTTTGAGCAGGTTTTTGCCCTGTAGCCTTCTGTTAAGCGTAGTCTGAACCGAAGTCGAAAACTTAGCAGATGTTACGGTTAGATCAGCCGGAGCCGCCAACGGAGCCGGGCGAAACACCAGATTGGACAGCCCCGCCGTGTTGTAATTCATGCTGTTGAGGTCTGTATTATCCGCAGCCTGCGACCAATCGACTGTCACGTAGAGGGTCGTCGCCGAAAAGGAACCGCTCCCAGTAACAGCTAATCGCTCAACCGTTGCGGAGGGTGTGTAACTGTTCTTGTCGAAATTATACGCCTGAGTGAGAAAGTTTCCCGCCGTATAATCGTACACCTGAATCGTGTAACGCCCAGTGCCGGTGATATTTTTTCGGAAGACTGCTAAAGTTAGAAGGGTACTCGGATTTAGGGCTAGTCCTACAATCTGAATATCCTTGATCGCGGCCTTTAGCGTGGCCGGAGGTGATGCATTGATTTGAAAGGGAAAATTCTTGTGTAATACATCGCTGGCCAGCTTGGCTGTAGTGACTGCGCCATCGACGACACTGCCGCCTTGGGCAGTCATATCCCACATCGACGAGTCAAAGCTACTGCCCGACGTGCCAGCCGCTTTTCGTCTATACGAACTACCTCCGTTGGTTACGATATCCCCAGTTGCATAGGTGGTGTTCGCCGTCCAGGGCCCTTTGAATGCCTGCACGGCTGCCAGCGCACTGTTGGCCGCACTCGTGGCAGATCCAGCAGCAGCTGCTGCTGAGGTGGCGGAATTAGTTGCTGAATTGGCTGCATTGGTAGCAGATGTATTAGCCGAGACGGCACTGGCTGAAGCACTACTAGCTGAAGTAGCAGCCGCATTTTTACTAGCCAGCGCGTTAGCCTCTGACGTTGCCGCATTGGTGGCCGATGAAGCAGCCGCTGATGCGGAGGCTGATGCCTGAGAGGCAGACGTGATTGCTGCATTTTTACTAGCCAGTGCATTGGTTTCTGAGGTGCTGGCGTTGGTCGCTGAAGTGCCAGCACTGGAAGCATACCCTTGAGCAGCAGTGGCCTGAGTAGCCGCATAGGTCGCACTAGCAGAGGATAGGCCCGCTGAAGTTGCAGCCGCGTTTTTGTATGCCAACGCATCAGCGGCACTCTGGCCAGCTGCGTTGGCATTGGCCTGCGCAGCCGCCTGGGTCTGATTAATTGTGCTGACATCCGCTCTGGCCTGCTGAGCGTAATAAGCCGCAATGGCAGACGAGGGCGTTGCATCTAGTTTTACGTTAAGGACTTGCCGCACCTCCGATATCTGAATATTTAGCCCACTGGCGTCGGTCACCACGCGTAGCGAGCCGGTCGGAACAATCTCCAACCTGCCCACGCCCACCCGAAATTCGGGCTCTCCACTGGCGTATTTGATATACAAGCCAAGGTAGTAGATCGATGGGTCAAGATTGGGCAGCATGCCCCGAATGGTACCGTCCACCGAGTCGACTGTGGTCATGGGCACGTTGGCCACAATTCTGCCTACATCCGAAATTCGAATCTCAGCTGTAATGGAAACCGAATTGGAAGGGGTGATCAATTGCCCCGCTGAGCTGATGATCATATCCAGCTGGTTGGTATTTCGCTGGCGGTAGGTCAGCGTGGGCGGGTTGGGTACCCCAGGCCTGATTTGAGCCTGGGTCAGCAACGAAACGAACAGGAAAAGGATAAATAGGAAACGCTTCATGATTTGAGATAAAGTTTACGGTGAGATTTTCTAGCTGGAGGCTGCGTGGGAAATCGTGATGTAGTCGATACCGAAATTGCCGCTACTACCCTCGATCCGGATGGTGTTGGTACCTGCGTTCAGAGCTCTGCCCGACAAAACGAGACTGGTAATTACCCCGTTGGTGTGAGGGAGCGTAACGGTATAGGCAGTGCCGTTGAGCTTGAGTGTAATGACGCTGTTGTCGGTGTCTGAGGTGGTCTGGTAGCGAATCAAAATGGAGTAGTTCGCATCCGTTACGGGCGCATCCGGAATATTGGCCCACTCGATGTAATGACTCGCATTGGAGCCAAATGCACGCGTGACACCATCCCCGTAGCCGCCCGAATACGAAATATTCGAGCTGGTTGAATCCTCTGCCTGGAGCTTTTTGCTGTAAGCCGCATAACTGGCTGTGCTGGTCGTGGCATTCACGATGCTGGAGTAGGCCGAGAGGCTACTGCCCTGCACGGCCCGAACCCGGTAGTAATACTGCGTACTGGCCACTAGAGCGAGCTTGGCAAACGCGGCCTCCGTGGGGTTTCCCACCAGCGTCCAACCAGACGTGCCGTTCGCTGACTGCTCCACCTGGTAGCCAGTCGCCCCTGACACGGCCGTCCAGGCCAGGTTAATCTGAGACGAACTAGCCGCCGTAGCGGTAAGGCCCGTGGGAGCCAATAGGATCGTAGGCATGGTGAGGGGCGGAATCGAGCCCGCTGGGATTACGGCCCCGTTACTGACCGTAATCCCGGTATGACTGCCAGCCGCCAGAGCTGCTTCGTAAGCAGCCTGGCCAGCGTCAGTAAGGGGGTATTGCACCACGTCCCGATCGCTGGTGCCATCGTACAAGAACTGGCCGTCCGATTTTCGGTACGCGTGGACGGGTTGGGTGGCGATATTGGTGGTTGGCATGATTACGGATTAGGATTTTTGGAGCCGATATAGGAAGGCACGAAGGTTTGATTGTAGTGGCCGGTCGCATCCTCGGGGTTGGTGATCCGGATCGTCGAAATGATACCATTCCAGTTGGTGACGCCGGTCATATCCAGGGTGTAGGTGCGCTCGACGCCATCACCGATCACATCGAGCGTCTTGAATTGTCCGCCCGGCGCTTGCAGGGCCTGGAGTTCAGTTTGCCCCGCTTTGTACCAGCGAATCAAGATTTTAGACACGTTGGTGAACTTGCCCTGGACGTAGATTTTTGGAATCTCGGCGGGCTTGTAGATGCCGTACGGCGCGAAGAAGTAGCCGCCAAAGCCTTGCCCGTCCGTATCGGTTCGGGCAAACCGGAACTGGTAGCGATTGTCGGAATTGAACTTAGCCTCCGAATCCTGCGACCACCAGCCGTTCATCGTCCGGACCCCAAACTTCCAGTCAAAGCCTGGGCGGGTGATACCCGCTGAGTTGAACCAAGATCGGAAACCCGACATCGTTCCGACGTAGATGTAGCCCGAATAGGCGGTCGTGCTATTCTCGTCGAAATTCTGGTTCTGGGCGCTCTCGATGTAGCTGGTTGCGTTCGAAAACTCATCACCCGAGCGGGACAGCACCTGGAAGGTGTTGAAGTTGCTGTTATGCTGAGGCACCAGAACAATGCCCTTGTTATCATCATTCATTGATGCCACCCAACCTTCCGAAGTCGTCGTTTGGGTGCCCCACTTATGATTGTCAGGGCAACCGCATTCGACGGGCGCGTCGGGGTTGATACTGGTTACCGATCCTGATGTGCCAGGTGCTGAACCCGTGTAGACATAATGATGATACAGATCAGCCGTCGTATAGATAAAAGGAGCCTCCGACTGGCGGAACATGTACGTCCGCTGGGTATCCGTCCGCTGATTGTCGATAATCGTGAAGTAACGTGGGACGTGGTTGGCATCGATCCAGAAATAATTGTAATAGGTAACGCCAGAAGTCTTGTTATGCAATGCCCACTGAACAGGCGTAGACCGGGTAAACATTACCTCGCCATAACCCGGCACGGTTCGTTTTTCGTACCAGGTTACCTGCGAGTAATTTTTATAGACCGATCCGCCCTGAACGACATTAAAACCGGTATCATAATATTGAGACGTGCTCTCTCCTCCCTGCTGGTAGTTGTGGCCGGGGTTTCCATACATCGACCAGAACCCCGAACGGCCCGGATCAGGCCAGCCGGTCGTGTTTTCATACACGCCAGTCGAGCCGTCTGCGTTGGTATTGACCCAGTTTTTACCACCAACCAGGGATAGGTGCGTGAGCGCCCCCCCCATTTTGGAGATACCCAGCTTGACCACACCGTCGCTGATATATTGATAGACATTACCCGTTCCCCAGCCCGAATACTGATTGTTGGCGGGATTTGTGAAATCAGGTGTGAACGGCGCTGAACCCATCAGTTGCGACACACTACCTTCCCCAAACCCATTGGCGAAATAGGCCGTCGTGGGTGGGTTCGTCGTGGTCGTAGAGGTTGGCGGTGTCGCCCCGATGCCCGTCCAGATGCGATCGGCAATTGTCTGCATCGCCGGATCATTGGGATGGTTGAGGGTGCCTAATTTCGAGCCCGCAATGCCTGCCAGTTCGACCAGGGTGTAGCTGCGTTCCGAGGCAACGTCCTTTAGCAAGTTCGACACATCGACCTGCTGCTGATTGCCTTCCTGCCAAACCGAGGTGGTGATAATCACCCGGCACGAGGGGTTTTTCTCCTTGAGCTTATCGATCAGCGCCTTCAGCGCCGTTTTGAAATCGTGCTCGAGGTTAAGAACGTTCTCCCCAATCCGGATAATAATCAGATCGGGCATCCAGTCCGTAATGGGCTGGTAACGACCCAGCCCCCCTTTGAAGATGTCCGTCGATACGTTTAGGTCCCAGTAAGTGCCTTCCCAACGGGGACCATCGCCTACATCGAATCGCCAGCCCCCCGTTGGAACCGTGTAATTTTCAAAGCTGGCAAACTCCCGCACATCGACGCTGGCGTTGAGCGTCTTGAGGTAATTCGTTAGAATGTGCAGATAGTCCTGCGCGGGCGAGCTGGCATCCATGCCATTGTCCCGCTCGGGCGTGGGCGCAGATTCCCCATTTCGGCGGTAATGGGTGTGGGTAATCGAGTTACCGACCACAAACACCCGCGAGTACGAGACAGGGTTGGTAACGACTGTATTCGTGCTGAGCACCACCCGATCGGCCCCAGGTACAGGCGTAACGGTATAACTAAACGTACTGGTTGTCGCACTGGCGCGCTGAACCGTCACCCGAAGCGGGGCGGTATTATTGTAAAACAGTTTCCACTGCTTGTCATAAGGCGCCTGATCCGAAAGGGTGCCATAGCCGTAGTAATTCCCACTGGAGACCTGAACCCCGTTTGGATTTGATACTGTGAACGGCGTGCCATCGAGCCGCTCAAACTTCATCGCCCCGATATCGCCAGCGGCTTCGAGCGTCAGCAACGGTGCACTATACGAATAGCGCATGCCTGCGATCCACGAAGGAGCCGACACGGTCGTGCTTCCAGGGTCAGTGGTGGTGCTGCCTGGATTAGAAACAGACGCGCCGGAGAGGTCCGATTCGACGATCGCCGGTGGCGTCGGATGCGAGGTAATGCGGGCCTCCCGGTAATCGCCCCGCCAGGTTATTTTTTCACCAAGAAGGGATTTGAACTGAAAATAAATGTCTTTGGGCTGAACGCCTGCCAGGGCATCCGGAAGCGTCCAGTAATCCAGGCCGGGCTTTCTACCCTTCAACCGAATCCGGTAACCTGGTGAAACCACACCACTGCCTTTGTCGACCCAAACCGTGACGTCGGTGTATCTGTCGGTATCTTGACAGGGCCATACCCAGTTCAGGAATATCGTCGGATGGCCGTCTTTGGTAGCTAAACCGCCCCAGATAATGGGCTTGCGATAAAAGGCTTCAGAAGCATCATAAGGAGCCAGGGTGCCCGTGCCTTTGATCCATAATTTAGGTTGAATGAGTGTCCAGGGCGTGGAGAAAATCCAGTTTAACTGGCTGGCCCGCTGAAAACCTTTGGCATAGAACTCCGCACTGGCCACCTGCTTGCCGCCGTTGTTGGCACCAAGAGTAGTTCGCGGCCGCGATTCTGACCAACCGCGCATATAGTCGGTCAGCAGATACATCGTGATCGCGTCGGTCTCGACCATGTCGGGATTGAGCGGCCGCGAGTTCAGCGTTGCAAATTCCACTTCGGTAGTGCCCGTACTGGAGGGGCTCATGCCCGACTCGACTTCGGTATCGAGCCGGAACTGGGCTAAGAGCCGAACCGCTTCAAAGCCACTCTGACGAACATCCGATCGGGGCAAATGCACGCCACCGGCGCGGAAATACAGATTCGCGTGGTAGCGGGCAAACCGGCCGTACAGCTTCAGTTGCGACTTGTAATAATCGTCCCCGTAAATGACCGTCGGCTGGCCCGAAATGGTGGTCGTGCGCTTATCCGTTCGCCAGATCAGCCCGCCGTCCGATCCTTTTTTATAGGTACCGTCCGCGTTTTTCTGAAAATAACTCTGATCGTCAATGGTGTGCTGGAGGTAGGAGCCCACCCCCACGAAGGCTTTGCCTTCCTTCATCAACTGGCCCAATACCGTCGAATTACCCAGGGGAGCACTTTGCGAACTTCCCCGGAACGGCTCTCCGATATAGCCGTAGGACATATACTTGGGATAGCCCGTCCCGTCGATATCTTCGAAATTTTGCGGATTGACGTTAGTCAGATTCGCCCAATCGGACATACCTGACTTAAGGGTTTTGCCCTCCAGTGCGGCCGCATCGATAATTCCTTTCGTAATCCAGCCTACCTGGTTGTACCACTCCTGGGCGTAGAGAGCCGGATTGCGCGCCTGAAATACCTCATGATTGACGCTGAAGTATTCCACGCCAGCCCCCGCCCAGTCATTTTGTTTAAACGTCGCCCACCAATATTTGGCGTAGAGTCGGCAGGTCTCCTCATCGGGAATAAACGTATGCGTCCCTTCGAAGTTACCCGAACCATAGCCCGCCCAGGCCAACAGTTTCGCCTGTTGGTCGGAGGTCGCAGCTGGGTCAAACGAGGCTGTATAGGCAGCCTGGTAATTGGCCATTTCCAGCGCTCGTTTGAACTGCGTGGGATAGGTTTGCCCGTCAATCCACTTCGATGACTCGGCCGTGTGGGTAAAGCCCCGACTCAGCAGGGCGTTATCGGTCGTATCCGAATACAGCCCGCCTGGGTAGATAATGATCTTGCTGGAGTGGGGTGTAAACGGTGGAATCCGTTTCCAGAGTAGCACATTTTTGCCCGTCTGACTGGCAAACGGATAGAAATTGCCCACCAGGCGAGGTACGGTTCGAACACCATCGGCCAGAACCGGTGCCGGATCGGACACCACCGGATTGTTCTGATAATCGAGCCGGGTATCCAGAAAGGTGTAGCTATAGCGACCCACAATGGCCCCGTCCGTAGGCGCTACCCGAACCGGGATCGAGCCGGTGTTGACAGCCGCCATAAACGTGCTGTTGCCCGCTGTGTTAATCGGGTACAGATTGATTGCCCGAGGGGCCACCCGGTTATACGTACCAGGCGTGGCGGTCGTCGATAAGGGTTGAAAGCGCACCTGACCGAGCGCGAGCACGCTGGAGAGCAGGAGCCAGAGAGAAAGGAGTTTTTTCATTTGTCGTTACGGATTAAGAGAATCGTTTGATTGTTCCGCGCCATCGTCGCCCGATTCGATCAGCTGATCGGTTGGCCCCAGGTTGTAGGAGCCGCCTTCGATCGGATCGACCGGCGTGCCCGTGCAGTCGACCTCCTGGTAGCCAAGCACGGAGTCCGGTCGAACGGCCACGCTCTGGGCGGTGAGGCTCGTGAGGTTGGTTTTCTGGGCGTTGAACTGGGCGCGAATGGCTGCGCAGTCGCCGTCGGTTTCATAGAGCCAGTAGAGCGTGGGACCAATGACAGTGCCCTCGATGGCGGGATTGACCGTTTCGGTATACCAGGGAATGAAAATTTTTCTAGTGCGTGCCATCTTAGAAGTTTTTAGAATCGTCCCAGTAGCCAAATGCCGCCGTCGCTCCGTTACTGCCCCCATGAATCGCCGGATAGCCCGAAACCCGCGCTTGATTAGCCCAGGTCAGCGACCAGGTTGCGGGCTCGGCTTGCAGCACATTCCAGATTTTTGCCGAGATGGTCGCTTTGTCTGTTCCGGTCTCCTCGTAGCGGATTTTTTGAAAGTAGCTGGCACCAACCACCAGGGCGGGAATGGTGACAAAGGGGCCAAACGCCACCCCATCATGGAGCAGTTGCACGGAGGTACTGTCGATGATCAGCAGCGAGTAGCCACCCGCGCCCGACAGGCTGTAGCGGATACCTACCCCGATCCAGGCCGAACTGGCCAGTGACTTGATTTTTACCTTCGCCAGGCTCTGGACGGCATCGAGCTCATTCTGCGAACCATTGCTGGTACACAAGATCATCGTGCTGCCAGTCGAGGTGGTATTGGTCTGCACCAGCTGGTCGGCGGAGTTCCAGCTCCAGTTGCCGCTGATGACCACGTAGCCAGGCGAATCGCCATCCGTGCCAAAAAAGGGAAAGGTTAGATCGTTGGAGTGGGTCAGACTGGGCACCTCGGGCATGATAACCGTCATGGCCCTATTGATCGTCAGTCGGTGGTAGCTGGGTAGCGAGGTTTGCTCAGCCGAGTCGATAGCAACCGTGCGAATCAGGAAATTTTGATCCGGGACGTCAGCTGCGATGTAGATGCGCCACTCACCCGAAACCTGAGATAGCGAAACGCCAAAGGGTAGCGAAGTGGTAGCCGGATTCAGGAATTTGGCGGCTACCAAGGTCAATGTATCGCCCGGATCACTAAACAGATCCCCGCGCAACGCATAGTACTGCACGCCACTTGTGGTAATGAGGTGGTCGGGCTCGACTGCGTTGACAGTTGGTAGCGGATTGTCGGTAGTGCCCTGCCATTCGGGGTTGGGGGCCACAATGACGACGTAATCGGGCTTTTCCTCGTAAATCGAGCCCATCACGACGGTCGTGACCGGTTCCAGACTGATGCTACCACCTTTCGTGTAAACCTGGCCATTCGGGCCGACGACCAGCGTCGGAAAATCCTCCGTCGTCGAGGGAATATTAGCCAAAAACAAACCACCCAGGAGCTTAACCAGGGCGGTAGTAATGCCCGACCGCTTCACGATTTCATCCAGACCATCCTCATTGGTTGCCCGGCCAAACACTACCGTGGTAGCCGCCACAGCCTCCTGAGCTATGTTTCGACACAGAATCGTATACGCCACCCCTTTGACGAAAGGTGTGCCATCAGGCATGTTGGGGAAAATGTTGCTGGCCTGCCAGTTCTGGCCATCGAGGCTGTATTCCCAGTTAATGCCCCTGGGCGTGGCCAGGCCAATACCTTTGCTCATAGTAGTTCAGCGGGTGTATCCCCGTCTGACCAGGTCAGCACGCGGGGTTTGATGGAAGAAATTTTGAATAGCTCCGCGATGGTGGCCACGTCATGCAGGCCCGCCTGATCGCGCGTGGTCGGGGTGTTCACCAGGTCGGTGTAGGGCACTTTTACGTCGCCCCGCCGATACAGGGCATTGCCGGAGGTTTGGGTTAGAAAGCCTTTGGTCTCCGGATTCCCCCAGGCCGCAGCTAGGTTCCAACTGTTGACCGCATCCACGTCGATGGTGCGTACGATATCGGGTACCGTATCATCCACTGAGTTGATGATTTGCTGCGGTTCGATAATAATATTGCCAACCGAGACAAAACCCAGTGGAGGAAGTGTATTGCCTACTTCGCCCGTTGAGGCCGTATAGAACGCATCCTGGAAGTGGTAAATGAACTCAAACAGATGTGCCCAGAGTGTTTCGCCCTCTTTGGCTTCCTTAATGCTTTTCGAGGTGATGCTGATGGGTAGCGGTTTGCCATCGAGCAACTGAAAGCGCACCGGAGAGCGGTAAAAATCATCCCAGATCAACAGCTCCGTTTTCGATCGGAATCCGGTCGTAACTTCCCACTGGCGCTGAGTGGCCACGTTATAGTCAGCAAACTGACCATCGGCTATCTCGTAACTAGCGGACAGGAACCGTTCGGCCTGTTCATAAAAGCGAGCTATTTCTGCCGAACCTTTGCCGAACGTGGTCAGCACGTCTGGCACACCCAGACTACTCAAATACACGAAATAGCGCGTATAGGGCTGATAGTCGTAGTTGAGAATAAATCGATAAACAACACTCAGGGCCGCCGAAGCGGAGCTGACCAGCTGTACGGAATATTCCTTCAGGGTTCGCCCGCTCGGTAGGGTATTGATTAAATCCTGCTGGGTAGGACCAACGCAGTAGGTGATCTTTGCGCCCGTTGGAAATTCCTGGGCGGAGAGACTCTCAATAAGGGTGTCGGTCTGATCATTATCGAACGTGCGTATAATTTTGAGACGCACTCCTGACAGACTGGCCCGGGAGTTTAAAAACGTTAAGTACTGGGGCTCATCGGTCCGAACAAAGCGCGTCAGGGGGCCAAATCGAAGAGCGGCATCATCCGAAACGGTGCTATTCCGCAACGCTAAAAAGCCATACCCGCCACCGGCCCGATGTACGTAATCAGCCCCACCCAAATAGGCATGGCGCACTGAGTCGAGCTTGATTCGACCCACCTGGAGTGGCGAACCATAGGCTTCGCCATACGCCAAATAATATTTCCGATGGGAATTAGGAGCCTGGACGGGAGTTGGTAAGTTCCACTGCGGCCAGTCGGCTACTAGCTCCGAGTGGAGAATATTGCCGATATCAAACTGAGCAGAGCCATCGGCATCCGTCTCAATGGGCGCATCATAAATGCGGGTGTAGTGGGCATCCAGATCAGAACCATCGGTACCGGGCTTTTGCAACCAGGCTTCGACGTACACACTATACTGAATCCGGAGCAGGGGTTCTGCGCCCTGGGTAGTGTTGCCAAAGGTAAACGGAGAGCCGACAGGGGGATTGACCAAACTTAGGTTGTAGTCAGCTGACGGCGTTTTAGCCGTAAAAACAATGCCCGGTAGCTGGGTCGGATCGTAGCGGGAAATAATGAAATCTTCCCGGAACGGATAGAAGCCTTTTAGCTCCTCGATCAGCGCATCCACGTAGGCACTATTGCCGGAGCCGGATGCAAATTCGTTGGCGGCTTCGGGCGAAGCGGTGAAGACGAGTTTTTGGGTTTGGCCTTTCCAGCGGATGTTGATGAGAGTACCCGCTGTCACTGGCCCGGAGACAAATAAGACCGCTACGGATTTGACCCCAGTGGTTTGGTTTCTACCTGATCCGGTAAACTGATAGAGCATACGCCCACCTTTGGTAAGCGCAAACAGATCAGGAGCAGAAACAAGGGTCACGGCCATGCGCCGAACTTAGCAGACTACGCTGGCTGAGTTCGTAACAACCCGGACGCTTACCAGCCCGGAGAGGCCATATTGAGGGCTAATCGCCAGTCAAATTCGTAGGTCCAGCCCGTCGCCGTTCCCGCCACCAGTGGCTCATCTGATCCGGGAAAATTGCGCATCAGATGGATTTTATTGCTGTGTAATTGCCCTTGGGGTAAGGCGTCTTTGCGCAGTTGTGCCAGTATCGACAGGGCGATTTTTCGGGCTTCCCGACGGGCCGAACGGATCTGATCCCAGTCGTTATTTTCCACCTTCAGTAGCACCGTGAAGGCTCCCGAGAGCACCTGAACCGGATTATCATTCTCGTAATTATTCTCGTCCGTGAACGGGCGCAGAACGAGTGCAGGAAATGATAAGGTATCTTTTACGGCTTTGGTCAAATCCTTCAGCGAATCCGTATCCACCATCTCCCAGAAATGGCAATCTGATTCTGAGTGTCCGATATCCGGACAGCGACTGGCCAGATCAGTAAAATAGTCAACATAAAATTGCTCGATCATGACCGTCACTTGTTTTCTTGTCGCTCGATTGCCTGGTCCAGCATGGCCAGTACCAGGTAGACATTGGCCCGGTTATTAGCCTCAAATTTTTGTACATCCTCCCCAGCCATCGACAGCGCGATTTTGTACCAACTGGCTGAAGGCGTTTTCTGACCAGGTTCGGGCTTTTGAAACACGTTTTTAAAGTGCGTGGCCAATTCGGCCCGAGCCCCTTCATACGCCAGTAAAATACCCCACAACTCAAAGCGGGCTAATTTCGCAAACCGCATCGCATTTCGCTCAACCCAGTGCGGATCAAACACCTGACGTGGATCGGCTCCCTCCGGTACGGTTTTGTTTCGCTTCTGGCGCATCAGGACAGCAGCCAACTTGGTTAACTGGGCATTATCCGGTTTGGCCCGGAATTTACTCCAGCATTTTTCAGCGTACATAAACTCCTCAAACGTGAGGTACCGCAGGGCGTTCCCTGGGCCGTATACGTAGGTTTTCGAATCAATCGCTAAGCCAGGTATTGGCCAGCTCGCCTGGGGAATCGTCTCAAATACCCAGTCCGTTGATTTGAGGAGTTCCTGCCCATAATCCAGGGCATCGGCTACCTGCTCATCCGGCAAACCTAACTCCATGAGCAGGTCCACATTGAACAAATACTGGAGCGCCGTAAACGGGATGCTATAGATGACCGTGGGCAAGGTTAGCCGAAGGTAGTCATGCTCGCCAATGAGCAGCAATACTTTACAAATTGCCCAGTACTGCTCTGGTTTCAGCTCACTCCAGGTCGAGGGACCGGTGTAAGGAGTCTCCACACCGGTCCCTTCTTTATTCGGGATTGTTAATTGAATGGTGTTCATAAATGTAAATTAAGCAGCTTTCGCAGGCATTCGCTGGGAAGCGGCCCGACCAGATTTAACGACTTTATCTTCTAATGAAGAGAACCGGGTCGCTATGTCATTTTTCAAATCACTGTGCGACTTAGACAGGTTATCGACTGAACCTGCCAGTTGTACGGCACTCAGGGAGTTCTGGTTGACAACACCACTCAATTTCTCCTGAGTCTCTTTTCGATCCTCATTGTGTAGGCGCATCATATCCAGAATGTCAGACTGGGCTTTCTGAAGTTTACCCCAGAGTACATATACCGCAATAGCGAGTATCCCAATTAAAGGGGAGAGCTTGAACAAATCGGCTCCGATGGTTTGCAGATCCATTGTTGTACAGGTTACGAGTTTACAATTGTTAAAAAGACTTTTTCCTTTTTCGCGTCGGCTTTCTCCAGGATGGTCATGAGTCGAGCATAGGCAGATCGGGAATCAATCAGCTCATTTTTTACGCGTTGCTGACCCACCAGCAAGCAGCCATCGGTATCGTCCACAGTATTGCCTGGATGAATCCGGATGCCAGCAAAAAAAGGCACATTAACCAGCTCAGGCATCACCTTTTTGAACCGGGTGGATAGGCTTAAAATCACACGGTACCGACCTGGTGGAATGGCCGTTTTGCTCTTAATTTTACCTTCTCCGTGTGGCCCAAATTCCCGGATGGGATCTTCCAGGGTCTGGCAGATTGGGACAAAAGGCAACGCATTTTCCATTAGTACTTGCCCTAAAATGCCACCTGTATAGGCTTCGGTCCGGTCGGTACGCTTAAGCAGTAGTTCCATTTCCAGAAACGCGTTTAGTGATGGATACCGACAACAGCAGCCGGTGCATGAAAATGTACAGGAGTATCCCAGCAATTAAGAGTCCCACTAAAATCCAGATGATGATCAGACGGCGCTCCGCTTTCGATTGATAAGCCGGATCAACCCCCCAAACCTGTTTAGTGATGTATTTAGGTACCTCCTTGACGACGACAACGGAGTCACACTCGGCCTTGATGACCGTCGTTTTGGGCGATCGCTGGTAAATGATCCGGGTTCGACCTTCCCGAATTTCATGCGTAACAGTGGTCGTATCGGTCACTAGTCGCAATACCGCACTATCACTGGGGACCACGACCCGGACAGTGGTAAAGGTGGTATCGACGAGCGTCGTGGCATATTTTCGCTTGGCCTTCTCAAAACTGGTACAGCTGTCGAGTGACATTAACAAGGCCACTACGCCCAGAAGCTCCAGGAACGAACAAAAGGTCGCTAGAGACAAAAGGAAGGTTTTTAGTTTGGGATTCATCGGTATGTTACGGTTAGAAAAAAACAATCTTTCGGTCATCGTTATCCATCATCCCGCGCCCCTTCTCGGCCTCGGGTTCACCATCGAGCAAACTGGCCAGCTCCAGCCAGGCAGCACTCGCCTTCTCTTTGGCTTTTTGAAGTAGCCGCTCGATCTGGGCTTCACTAGGTGGCTGCACATATTCGATGTTATCGATATTGGAACTGTAGTGCACTTTTAGGCCATTGCCGGAGATGGCAATGGCCAGCGTTGGAATGGCGTCGACAACCGTTTGGCAGGCCAGCCAGGTACGCGCCTGACGAAGCAGGGAGCGGTCGTCCAGCGAATCACTATCGACGATGGATGGCCAGCGGGAATCGAGTCGAGGGATCAATACATCAGCCTCCAGGCCGGTGAGCGTCGGCTTCAGGGCGTTGTAGGTAATCCGGGAACCGAAAATCTGATAGTATTTGGAAAACTCGCCAGCTGAAGGCAGTAAACTAGCCGGTTGTAAATCCCGGTAGGTAACGTAAAGCGGAAAGTCGGTCTGGTGAAAATCCAGATAGGCTAATAAGCCCTCCAGGTGTTTCCAGCCAGATTCGTAGAGTGCGTTTCGAATCGCTATAATCTGGCGCTCTGTGGCCGGTTTACGATCCTGAGAAGCCGATGTGGTAATGCCATCATCCGCCAGTTGTACCTCCGCAAAGGGCAAATACTGGGCAAACGCCAGTTGACAGAGCGGCCTGCGCAGGTACGGCAAGAGCGCTTTTTGGGCGTCCGTCAACTCCGAGGGAGACTGCCAGACTTGGGCCAGGGATTCGGTAAATTCTCTGCCCAGAAAAGTAGGAAATAGCTCGCTCCAGGTGCTCTCCAGATACGGCTCAAACAGGGTGAGCGTAAAATTTTTGTTGACGGGAACCCCTGCCAGCTGTAAGTCTTTTACGCCATCAATCAGTAGTGCCATTAGCTTACAACTTTTTGGGTTCCTTTCCCCTGATCGAGGGTGGTTAGAACCGTGTCCCGGAATAAATACGTCAGGTTATCGTAGCGGGCCGACCACCCGTTAAACTCAGAGATAAAGTCCAATGGCTCCAGCATCAAATCCCGGTAGGGGTTCATCAAAGCCAGGGCAATCAACCAGGCTTCGCGTTTGGATGAGCCACCCATATTGCCGCCCATTTTGTCTGAAGCAAAACCGGGTAGGGTTGGGTCAGTACCCAGGGCGTAGAAGATTTTGGCCGCAGCTTCCATCGAATCGTCGATGAACTTGCCATCTTTCATTAGATCGGTGACCGGCACAATCTGAATGTGATCGATCATAACCCCCTTCTGTTGATCGAAAGTGGTTTCGGTCATGATCGAATTGCCCGTTTTGGTCACGTCGGTCAGGTTCTTCTCGACCGATAGCAGCCACTCCTTTTTCCAGGCCAGTTGCTGCTCAGCGGTGGCATTATCCCAGACCTTGCGCCCTTTTAGTTCCGGCCAGAATTCCTTATCAACCTTGATGTGATACTTGATCGACATCTGGTTCTGCATCAGGAATTTTTTAAACTGGGGAATCGCCAGGTGCACATCGAGCCAGTTGGAGGTGCGTATGGAATCGTGGTGGGCTAAACTATAAAACGACTTACCCGGCGTAGGATAACTCAGCGGATAAATGAATTTATAATCCGCATGATTCCGTGTCCAGTTGACCCGGTCCCAGTTCAGCGGATCGAGCGTGGAGACGCCCGTTGTAAATTCATCCGTAATGGAGGCTGACGGCCAATTGGCGGACAGGAACACTTTTTCACACCGACCCTCCTGGTTAACCGCACTATAACGCGAATAAGCAGCCTGTTTGGCCGTCAACTGCACAATCTGTTTCCGGTTTTTACTGAGGATAAATTCTGGAAACACGTTAAAAAACCACAGTAGGTCAGAGCTTCCCTGGCGCAGATACTGACGAACGCCAGGCGATCGCAGAAACGCCCAGATTTCGGGGTCGTTGATAGGTGTATTGATCTCTTTGCCATCAGGACCAAGCGTCTGTTGCACAGGCATAATGCCCCGGCCCATCAGCATGGCGGCCTGATTACCCAGCGTTTTGGGGATAATCGGGTCCTGGTTATACAGATCAATGATCGTCTGGGGGAAATTGTTGTCTTCACCCCAGGGCATAATGCCATTACGACCGGATTGCCACTGAGGGCGTTTCAGTAGGGAGGGAGTTGCGCCTGGGGGAGTGCTGGACGTAGCGAGCACCTCCCCCTTCCCGAGCCAAAAACTGGCATTTTTTGTGAGCGCAATATCGTGGCCACTGGTTACGAGGTAGTGAATATCTTCCATTACACAATCGGCTCACCATTAAGCCATAAGATTAAATCCAAATGAATCATGACCTTCTTGCGAAGGCCATAGGGCTGTACGTTAACCCGTCGATCCGTCAGCAAATGCGCTCGGGTAATGGGCCGGGGCATGGTGGCCTGTTCGATTGTGCGAACTTCACCCCCCGTATCCCGCCTTCGATCCCCCGTCATGAATGTCACGCGGAACCGTTTGGGCTTGCCCGATCCAGTCCGCTCATCCATGATTGCCGCTACCTGCTGAAGTGTAAGCATGCGCCGAACTTACAGGAGTCCATTTACTAGAGTCGTAACAACCCGGACGCTTACGAGTTGGGCAGCGTCCAGGAGGCTGGTATGTGGCCAAACTTTGCCTGATTAAGCAGGCGCGTCTTTACGTCGAGGCTCACAAATTGCTTGTGGCGAAGTTGGTGGGCGTACCACCTACGCAAGCCATCGGGTAGCCCGGTAGCTCGCCAGAGGTATTTATTGCCCACCAGGCCAGCGAATGCGTCGTCAGTCGTCATTGTCAATGAGTTAGCGAATTTGTTAGCCAGCACTAACGGAAATGAGGCATATTTTGCAACAAGATTTCGGCCAAATGCCTGAAAAACAGGTCAGAAATCAGAATCCAGAACTAAAAAAAAGCAGACTTCCCGAGCCGCCCCCCAGATGCGCTGCGCTGTCAGAAAATGCAATTGCATTTTTTGGGGTCCGCGATATATGAATGGGCCATCCTTCGAGGGGTTTGTATCAGCCGGTCGTGATCACGCCGGTGCCCGCCGAAGTACCACCACCACTGCTCAAATACTTCTGCACACCACAGAGCAGGTTGTCGAAAGCATCCGAGAAGTGCGTAGTCTCCCGCTGATCGATGTTGTTATCTCGTTCATCGCCTTTGTCCTTCTCGAAGTCTTCGCCCTTCGCCCGTTGGCTTCTAGCCTTCAGGTTGGTTTGTTGCAATGATATCTTCAGGTATTCACAGTTATTGCGGTTGATGGCCACATCGAAGTAGCCGGGTGCTGCCTTCATCACGTAGCCGGCCAAATCAAAGCGGTATTGATAGGAGGGCGTATGCCCCAGATAGATCGTCTGCACACTCCAGCCGTGGTTGTAGAGGTGCTGACGAACCGTCTCGTAGTAACTCAGCTTACGAACGGCATCGGTCCCCAGGGCTGTGTGGTCATAGATGAAGTACACAAACTTATCCCGGTGATAGGCATAGTAGGTAGTCCATTGCTCCAGCAAATCGGTCAGCCGACCAGGTAGCTTAACATAGGGGGCATTGATGACCCGGAGCGTGTTGTCTTCCAGTTGACCTGTCGTGCAGGTATTGATCTTAGCCCCATAGTCGAAGGAGATGAATAAGGGACTGTCTTTGTCGCAATCACCATCACGTCGACAATCCGTAAACGGCGTGCCCAGCTGGAGACTATCGATGTACGAATAGTCCCAGTTATCATAAAAGTGTGCATCCGTCAAATCTGGATAAAACGTGTTATCCGAACTGAACGGACGCTTATTTAAGATAGCTGTCTGATAAATAAAGTCGGGTAGATCCCGCTTGGCTTTATTGAGGTTCTTGGCTCCATAACCTTCAATATTTTCCAGCGTTGAGGCTTCCGAAAAGTAGACGGCATTGCCCCGCAACGCATTCCATTCTTTCTGCCAATGCTTGTACTCCGTTAGGATGCCTGCCTTCCTGGATTCAGCGGCTACTAAAAACTGCTGCTCCAATTGGTACATTTTTAACCGAATCGCCCAGATTACCTCGATCCGCTGGCGATCCATGTGCTTTTCGGCATCGAGCATCCAGGCACCTTTTTTATCGGTGGGCATATCGGAGACAAACAGCGTGCTGTGAAACTCAGGAATACCGCCAAAATACCGCTCATCGCCCCGGTTGGTCATCAGCACCGAACTATCCAGATCGGGCTTATTGAGCAGCTTCCCTTCATCACCCACCACGTAGTGCACGGTCTTCCCGTTGGCACTGTTCTTTCGATCCTGACTCACCAGGCTCTGTACGGCACCGTTTTTCCAGAAAATACAGTGCTCGGGTGCTAATGGACCAATAATGGGCTTGGGTACATTCAATTTGGCAGGTGGCATCCGACCAATCCAGAAGTCACGACCTTCAACCAGGCCCATCGACTCCCAGCCCTTTTTCGCCCCAGGTAAGGTGTTTTCTAAAATCTTTGCATACGAAGGACCAACGATTGTACCGTGACTGCGCGGCATCGCATCGACGCAACGTTTGAGATGCGGGGCGATAACGCCTTCGGTTTTGCCAGTACCCCGGCCCCAGACACACCGGGTATCGTTCGCGCCAACCATCATCACTTTGAGCTGAGGACGATTGTAGTGGAGTTGCCGCACTTCGGGATCGTCAGCCACGTCCCCAGTAGTGCCCGACAGGGTTCGGGCTAATTTGGGGTCAGCGAGAAATTCACCCGATAAATCCAGTGAATTAGGGAGTAAATTGCTCATCGTCGAGTAGGTCAGCTTGCAGTCGAAGGGTATCGTCTGATTTGATTTTATCGATCAACTCCTGAAGGTTTGCCACGGGTTTGGCTCCGAGCAGTTCCGGGTTGTAGTTAAGAATGTTAATCACCGTATTGCCGCCACCTTCAGCGTTAGCGGGCTGATCGGCCCCAATGAGTTTGGCCAGCAGCCGTTTGGCAGCTAGTAGCTCTTTCTCGTTTCGTGATTCTTTATCGTCCAGCCGTTTGATTTGCTTTTTCAAATCGGCCAGGAGCATTACCTTTTCAAATTCTTGGTTGACGGCTTCAGCTGAAGCGAAGAATCGGCGGGTGTCATTGAGTAACTGATAGGCCGTTCGCTGGGAGCAGTCGAATTTGACCATAATCACTTTTACATACTCAGGATCGGACTCGTAGGGGAACTCTAACATGTGCATCCGGAAATCAACCCAACGATCGAGTTGCTGTTCCAGGTCGAGTGGTAGAACGACCCGCCCTGTACGATCTTTCCAGTGTCGCAGAATGCGGTCAAACTTGTCCTGGAAGCGATCGGTATTTGCAGTAAGTTCAGTGTTCATAAGTCAGATGTTAACTGGTTTTCGATAGCCAGAAGCTCCGATTGGAATGTAGCCAGGCGTGCACTGAATTTCTCCCGTTTCTGGTCATCAGTGGCATTTTTGAACTGCTTTTGCAGGCGACTCACATAGGTACGCACCGTGTTGCGCCGGTTAATGAGTGCGTCTTTGGTATCGCCATCGTGGGTAGCGGGTTCGGGCAGATAGCCGTTGGTATCGACGAACTTCCTTTTGCCATAGATGATGCTCAGCTCGTCGCCAATGTCGAGTATCCGAAAGACTTCGGCTTTCAGGCCCACATCCCTGGGGATCGCATTTGCTTCGTATAAGCTCCGACACCGCTCTTTGATGGCTGATCGAATATCCATCAACTGTTTGCCACGCGCCAGGTCTGTCTTCAGCTCCTCGGGATAACGATCCACTTTCACCGCCTGGGCTTTCAATAACGATGATAATTCCTCCGAGAGAATCTTGTAGAGCTTCTTCTGATTGAAGTCGTCGTATCCCTTCGCAAAGAGTTTGCGCAGAAATTCCGATGATGAGGAAAGCCTGGCGTACAGCTCTACCCCGGCGTTGTAGCGGGGCGTCTTCAACCAGGCAGTTAGTTCGTCGATCAAGGTCATACGTCATAGAGAAATCCATAAAAAAAGACCGACCAACCAGGCCGGTCTTTTAACTATCCACCATTCACTACATTAAACTGCTTTCAGGTACGGCACCTGGTCAGGGTGCTGCACCAAAAAGTCGACTTCGTCAGCTGTCAGATTAGCCAGATTATAGTCCACGCCATCGAAACGGATCGGCATATAATCGGACATTTCTAAACCAACGATCTGATACGTTTTACGCTGTACTCCCACAACGTCAGACGCCGGATCAGTTTGTTGATCCTGGGTTGGCGTGGACTTAGGCACCAGCGGTTAAGGGGACGGCTGCATTATAAATCATGATATCGGGTTGGTAGGCATAGCACTCGAATTCAGCGCCTTTACCCCGACCCGTTGTTTTATCAGATTTAAAATTAGGCTTGATATAAGCCACGAACTTTGCGCCACCCAACTGCATCATGGTACCATCTGAAAGAGGGACAATGATTACCAGTTTGTCATTTTTTACCCGGTTAATGAAGGCAATGAGCGACTTAGCACTACCTGGATAGAAAAACTTAAACGTGGGCTTAAAGCTAATTCCATCAATATCACCATTCAACGCCTGCTCCAGTTCGGAGGTGTCGATAGTGCAATAGATGGTAATAAACTTTTTGCCCGTTTTCATCGTGTGGGGTGTCGTGATGACATACTTGTCATCCGGGTCCGTGGGCGAAGCAGCTGGTGCGCCGAACGTTAAAATATTTGACTGTGAACTCAAATAGAAAAACTGTTCGGTACCACCCATATTGTTCTCGGTGCCATCGGGACCGAGTAAATCTTTATGATCCATTGCTCCTGGGGAGTTTAGATGTGAGTAAGTTACAGTGCGTACAGGGCGGATTAGGCCGCTTTTTCTTTCTTGGCTTTGGCAGGCTTTTCTACCTTCACCAACACACCAGCGCCCGCATCGACCAGCGCTTGTACCAGGTCTTCACTAGCCCGTAAATCGTCGAGTGATACATGCTTGCCTTTCCAGCGAAAACCATCTGGAGACGTCACCTCATAGGTGTCTTCGCCCAGTGTTACGGTCTGTGCCAAACTGCCATTCTGAGCGGCTTTCAGCTTTTCCTTCAGGTCATCGATAACCTCTTCGGCCACTTCGAGTTCCTGGGCTTGTCGCTCGACGAGCGCCTTCAGCTCGTCGATTGTCAATTCTTTCTTTTCCACGATTGTAAAGGGTTTATGTGAAATGCCCAGAGTTGCTGGGCATTTCACAAGTAGTCAGTGTAGGGTGAGGGGCTTACTTCTGATCGTTCAGGTAAGTGATCTCCAAATCAGCGATCTGGAAAGCCAAACTCATCTTCATGATCGTATCGTAGCCGTGTAGGTTATCCACGAATTTGCCAATCGAGCCAAAATCCGACAGGATGTTGGTCCCCATGTACAGGTTCGGGTATTTGGTTGGATCGGGCGTAGCGATCAAACGTCCGGAACCTGCCATCCAGGAGACGGGCTTAATGCTCCACTTATCTTCTGAGCCGAAGATGAAGTTGGACACGTTGCCCCGGTTATCGACGAGCGACTGGTTAGACGGGAATTTGTCTAGGGTCGACTGGCGATACAGCTCTTTACTGTTAGGCGAGCAATAGATGACGCCACCCAGTTTTTTGTGATCCTGGCTAATGCCCTGGTACACCTCGTTAAACTGATCGTGAGCATCCTCGACCGTCAGTGCTCCCGTTACGATTTTATTCGAAGCTGGAAACAACGCGTAATCCTCCTCGATGATTGTACCAAAGCCTTTCGATACGCTGGAGTTGTTGGCGTCGGCCCATTTCTCCGGATTCGTATCAGGCGACTGACCGGCTGTGGTAGCAGCTACAGCGATGTAAAAGTTTTTGTCCGTGTACTTGATCCGCTTACCCACAGCGTAAGCCGTTCCGGCGTTATACAGTGGGATTTCCTCGGTGTTTTGACCGAAGTAGTGGTTGTCATCCACTTCCGTCTGGAGCTTTAAATTCTGAGCATTCCAGAAGGCTTCCGCAAACGGCAAATCTTTCGAATTAGGCTTAACCTGATCCGAAAAATAGGTATTCCGAAAATCAGCTGGGACAATCTCCAGGATTTTCATGCCCACGCGAGGGGTAATGCTCCGGGTTGAGAATTTACCCGCCTTTCCGTTTTGCTGACGGATGGTGGTATCTTCTGGCCGGAAGCCCTTGTTGGCTGTGTACTTGGGCAGAACTCGGGTTGATGACAGATCGTAAATTACGTTCACATCATTGACCACAGTTAGCCCGTGCAGAATTTGAAGAATGATCTTCTTCTCAAACTGCTTGGCATAACCCTGAATCGCGGTTATGTCATCAACATCACGCTGGATGGTTGCCATCTTAACGGTTGGTTACAGGTTAAAAAAAGTTACGGTAGGTACTTAAGCAACCCTGATTATTTCAGGGTTGCTTTGATTTGTGCCAGTAGTCGATCCGATTCAGAAACCAGAACAACGGTGTCGCCAGCTGATTCGGTAATGGTTTCTTCGGTCTTCACCACAGACGTTGGCGTAGCGCCGGGCTGCGCCCCTAACCGGGCCACTTCCGTGGTTAGTTTCGTATTTTGCTCAGTCAGCGTTGCGTTCTGCGCGGTGAGCGTTGCATTGGCTGTTTCCAGTGCTTCGTAGGCTTGAACGTCAGTGGCTCGAAGCACTACCATGCCTTCGATTCCCTGAGCCTCCAGGTTCTCGTTGGCTGCAACAACCTGCTCATCGGTGATGGCCGTTGCTGCGACCCCGGCCAATAGCGTCAGGGCGGGGAATTTGTTAAACAGTTTCATAGAACTATCGGATTGGGAATAATTGGAAGCAAGTTCAAAGGCTCGTGCCAGGATTTGGCGGAACGAGCCGATCTGATCAATGAGGCCCATTGGCAGGGCATTATCGGCAAAGAAGACGCCACCTAACGTCGGATCAGCCAGGTCCATTTTGAGCTTATCACCACGCGATGATTTTACCGCGTTATGGAAATAGCTTACCAGGCCATCCAGCATATCCTGCATCGGAGCCAGATCGCCAGAGAGCGCAGAGCGGCTCTCGATATTCTTCTGGCCAGATAGCCGGGAATACACCTCAATGAGCTTGATGCCCATCTGCGCCAGCAGACCGCTGAAATCAACGAGGGTGACATAAACGCCAATCGAACCGATTTGGTCTGACCCCTGAGATGCCCAGATTTCGGTAGCGCCAGCAATGGCATAATACCCAGCGGATGCCGCCAGGCCACGGATCAGAACCAGAATTGGTTTCTCTGCTTGTCGAATCGCATCATACAGATCAGCAATGCCACTAGCCTGGCCCCCTGGTGAATCCATTATCAATACAATGGCTCCAATTTCGGGCGTAGCCAGCAGGCTCTCGATCATACGCACGTAATCGGTCGAACCGTAGGCGTAGTACGAGCCATATTTCCAGATTGGCCCCGTAATCTCCAGTACGGCTACTGAGCCACTAGTTAGCTGACCAGCTGAAGTTGAAAATGCCATTTTACTGGCCGCTGTCACGTCGCCTGGAAGCAGACAGTAAGGCTCTGGGGGTGGTTCGACTTCACCTTCACCTTTGCCATTTCGAGCCATTAAGTTCTCCAGAAAAGGCAAAGCCTGCTTGCCCCAGGTTGGTTCAAGCAGGAGAGGTGACGCGATGAGAGAGGTTTGGAAGCGGTTCACACGGGCACAATGGCTATCGGTTCAGATTGGCGATATATCGCCTTAGAGACCCGAACCTACCTATGCCTGGCACGCCGTTTCGTAACAACCCGGACGCGTAAAAACAAAAGCCCCCGAACCGGATTGTTCAGGGGCGTGCTCCAGTCGGAGCGATCGGGCAGCGAACCCATTGACCAGATCAGGCTACGTCAATCAAAGCGGCATATCCTGATTGTAGCCGCGACACACCGCAAGTCGTTTCGCCATTGGCTGGTAAGGGATGTGACACACCAGCGTAGTTCGGGTTCTATCGTCGTTTATAAGGTATCGAGGTTAATAAATAATACTAGGGTCAACAAAAATAGGGTAGTCGGGACGTCGAAGCTGCATTGTGAATTTATGAGAATACCTGGCCAGGCTGATCGTTATAACCAAATCGTCAAAGTCGGATCGCTCATAGGCATGTTGCTGCTGCCATACGAGCGATTCCAGCTCCTGAATCTCATCAGTATCCCAACATAAGTTTAGATACTCCTCCGCTTCTTCTTTAGAAAACGTAGGTTCTTTTTTAACAAAATAATCCCGCCAATTCGAGCTAAAACCAAACGAATTTCGGCGCATCTGATTGACAAAATCTGGAATCGAAGCAGCAATTTCCAGCCAGGGGCCATTTAGAAAGGCGTTTAACCTATAGAGGCCTGACACTGGATCAGGTGTTGGTTCAGATGACATATACAGCGGGGTTATACGTTTGGCCTTGGAATGTCAGGAGCGTACCCCGTCGAGATGCAAACTGTACAGTTGTGTCATAAGCCACTTCGGTGAGCTTCATGGGTTGATCAAGGGTTCCTACGATTCGCATCGATCCGGCATTGTCCTCAACCAGGATCAATAGAGGCCAATCCCGTAACCAATCCCTTAGCTGCAACCGGTGCTCCAGCGTATCGCCCGGCAGAAAGCACAGTACTTTCGGTTGATAGGAAACACCGGAATCGCCAGTGGTCCCCACTTCACTAAACTGTTTGGTGCCGTCGGTCCCGTACAGGCCAAACCAGCGATAGCCCGATGTAAACGTGATGGCGCTCGTGGCCAGCGAGCCGTTACTGGCCATCGCCGGATCAAAACTAACGCCCCAGGTAGGCACAATACTCAGCAAACACACTCCGCCCGGATTGTTCTGGGGAGAAAAAAAGATATCGGTCATCGCGGTACGGATTTAAGCAACGAGCAGGCTGGTTAACGGTGACTGATGAAGCATGCCCATGTTGATAGCCGCTCCCTGAAGTTGTGGCTCGTCAAATCCGAGTTGGCCCCGGGTTTGGTGACGATAGGCAGCTATGCGCAGCGTTTCCTCAGCCAGCTCATCGTCTGAAAAATCATAGCGATCCGTAAACTGGCGAATGGACTGGTAAATGCCAATGTTTTTGGCCTGGTCGGCTTTGACCTGGGCAAAGAACTCCTGATAAATAAGCAGGTCAAGTAGCTTATTGACCATTTTGGTCTCCATTTCATTAAACAAATGGCAACGACGGGATTCTGTTGTTTGGCGAACCGCTACCTGGATCGTATCGCTCAGGGGCTTGGGGGTTCTCCCTGTTAGTCGCAGCTTCACTTTTTCGGTTTGAGCCAAACACCAGATATGAAATAACCGCGCATCGGTTGGCTCCAATGGTATCCCATTGGGGTAATGAACAGCCAGGTACTTTCTCACGCGAGGCATAACCTGCACGTCTAATAGGAGTGGAGGAGAAAAGATCATTTGAACAAGTACGGCGAGTAGTTAACTGGCTGTAACATAATACAAAAAGTGCACATATTCCGCTACAACTAAGCCGTTTTTGTTGCTTTCGTGCCGGGAATTACTCAAATATTTTAAACGGTATTTTTCCGCAGCACTTAGCGCGATGCGCGAAAAATTGAAACGCGCAGTGAGCCAAAGTGCAAAAATGTTTGAATTTCTGTATCGCTGTATTCACTACTGATTATCAGATACTTAGAGATTTTCAAGACCCCTATCAGATACAATAATTTTTGTATCGCTGTTTCTCTGTAACCGCTTCCCGGTTTTCTTTTATTAGTTGATACAAAGTTTTGTATCAATTGATACAGAACTTCTAAAAGTTTGTATCACTATAACTACCTGATACAAACCGCATTTGGCCTTTATAATCCTTCGCTGATACAGAGATACAGAAATACAGAAATTTTTAGGTTTATACCTGAAAGAGTACAGAGAATCAAAGCTGACGGCTCTCGGGGTGAGGTAAGGGCAACAAAAAAGCCCCAAAACGGGGCTTTCTGTATCGCTGTGTTTCTGTGTCCTACAAGATTGGCTCGATATCCTCCTTTAGCTTTTGCGCCTGTTCCAGGAGCGGCTTTAGGATATCCAGCTCAACTTCGTCAGTACTGAGCCTGATCGTGTTGGTACAGTCTTTAACAAAGGTTTCTAAGTCAGCGTACAGACGATGTATATTCTTCTTTGTAATCATGGCCAGGTATAAGGATTTGTCTAAAGTGATTTATTTAACCGTCTTCTCACGCCCTGCTCAGTTTCGTAGAGGCTCAACAGTACACGACGCCCTTTGTAGATGGTAATAACGCGTGTATCAAGTTCGGGACGATTGATAACGTGGCCACAAACACGAATTGAAATGAAGGCTTTCATGTGTAAGTCGTATCGATTCACGACCGCCCTCAATGGCTCATAGTTGGCCTCTGCTGAGAGATCAGGATTGAAGGCGGTTACTGCCTCCCTAACCAGCTTTAGTTCCCAAGTGGCCATCCGGCTGTACGTTGGGCGGTCGATGATCCAGCCAGGTACACTTTTTAGATTGGGGTCCATTTGTAAGGATTTGTTAAAGTGACATTAACGCTTTAGTCAGTATCCCACGAATCTGCTCGATGGTGATATCTTCAGTTACCTGGCAGAATAGTTGTCCATGCGTTTTGCCCTCTATTCCTACCGAGATTAGTATCTGGGGGGGGGGTGGCTTTGTTCTCGTTGCATCGCTTTTTCCATAGCTGCAATCGCTCTGCTGTAATTTGATCGTGTTTCATTGTTAAAGTGATTAAAACGGTAACGGTAGTTATAGTTATGCGTACATTACAAAAGGGCCGCGCGGTGAGTAAATGTCTTAACCAGAGGAGCGGTATTGAAGAAGCTGACCTGGATGAGATTACCCACCTTGATCTGATCAGCGAATTGCTGATAAGGGATAGGCTTCTTACTCATGATCCCTACCTCGACAATGACTACCTCTGTATTCTCATAGGCATTACCTACGCCACGTCCACGCACCTCGATGGCGCACATCAGCCGCGAATCGTCCTTGGACTTCCACCAGCTGAATTCAGGTACCAGACTAAACTGGATGGTTCTGGTTTGTTTAGGTTGCTTGGCCATAATTGTTGTAGTTTTGGCCCGATTGGTCGCATGGGCTAATCGAACAGTTAATTATTGACCGCCTGGCTGCTTTGCGACCAGGCGGTTTTGTGTTTTATGCTCTACTATTCTTCGGCTTTTTCAAATACCACTCCTAATTCAATCAGATAGTTGAACACCTGATAACCGAAAACGTGTGCGGGTGTCCCGGTATCACGCACCATCGCATAAATCCAACCTGAATGGTGAAGATTAAGGATGTATTCAAAGTCAATAATTTTCAGACATTTATGGCCATCTCCCCATTGAGCAACTTGGGTTTCAAAGGTTTCATCAACCTCCTGATCAAATGCCAGTTTATAGATCATCTGACATTCTTCCTGAGTCAGATCATACAGGCTTCGGGTTGCTGGCGATTTACTTTCTTTATTATTCATGATTATGAATTTTTAGAATACAGTCATTTGATGTTCCCGGTCATGGTGACGCCCATAGTTCCGGTTTCGGGTGTGCTGCGGCATATCATAGCCTAGATGGCAGCGCTGGCATTTGGCTCTTAAATTCCAGAACCGGTTGTTGGCTCGATCCCGATCCAGATGGGCCACCGTTAGAATAACCTTAGTTAAGCCCAGATACTTCAGTGATCGCCAGAGCCGCCAGCCGTACACCTCTCGTAGAATCTGAACTCGCATTAGCTCGCAGGCGGTAGCGTATTTAAATTCGCCTTTCTCTCCTCGTCGAATGATGGCGTGATTCTTCGCGCCACAGTCTTCACAGCGATTCTTCGCCCGTACCACCCGGATCAGGTAGCTGATCAGCTCCCATTTGGGGTGGTAGTCTTCAGGGTTCATCGGCATGGCTTAGCAGAATAAGCAAGAGAGCATCCATACCATCAGTGTCACTGATAGTAACATAACCAATGACCAGGGGCCGAATAGTCGTTTCTGGAAGGTTTTCATGGGCGAAAGTGAACAAGCAATGTGTCCTGAATTTCCTTGTGGTCAATCCCTTCAGCCGTGAGAGAGATTGTAGCGCTCGGAGCGGCATCCTGATCAGCAGGGCGAATCCAGATCAAGCTATCCGGGCCATCTTCCAGGTACTGGATGGCCACACTCGTTGGGCGAGCGCCCGTATTATCGGCACAGTACAAATCCCGTTCGCGCTGGAGAGCGTGCTGAAAATGCTCCAGTGTGCGAATGGGAACAACTTCTTTCTTACATAAAAACGTCCCTGAGCCTTTACACCAGGCAGCGGCCACCTCGATCAGGTGGGCTTCGAGCTTGGTAACAGGCTTATGGGTGGCCACATTTATTTTGAAACGACACATAATTAGCGGAGTTTACGGTAAGCCCAAATGAACGGATAGATAAGGAAGGCCAGTGCATATTCACGCGCACCAACTGGTTCGAAAGGCGCACGAGCAGGGGTTAAAAGCAGAATTAGCAGGGTTACAATTGCTAGTACACAGAGCAGTAAGGACAGACTGGCCGAAGGGTTGAAATGGTGACAGTTAAGCATTGGCCACCTCCTTTTTAGTTGGCTTCTCAATTGCCTTGTACTCAATCACCCAATTCCACGGATTGTCTTGCATACTGATACCATTCAGCTGGTTATAGAGCATCAGATAGGCCTCAACAGGATCGTTTGTACGGATGTGACCAGGACGCGCTTTGTAAATGGGAAGTCGGTAATAACCATCCTTGCGAAATATTTCGATGCCCTCGGCCAAGGCGTCAGCCACCGTGATATCGTGCAATTTTTCGGCACGGATAGAAATAATTTCTGCCCAGATTCGACTAATAAATTTGGGCATATGAATAGAAGGACAGTAGTCGCCCCCTTTATGATGTGCCCAACTAATACATTCCAGTTCGTCGGCTGGGTCAACGAGTACTGGCTGCTGGTCAGCTTTGTAATGCCACTCGTTAGTTTTGTCATTTAGGAAAAGCGTTTCTCGGCCATACAGAATATCTCCAACTTGTCCATACGGACAAACAATGCCGACCAATGGCATATTGTGAGGGTCTTTAACCCATCTAAAGACAGCCTGGGTGGTATATCCTTCACTGGGGGAGCCAATGCGCGAAACACCATTAAAATTGTAGCCTTCACGACTAAAATCTTCCAAGCGATTAGGGCGTCTTGTTTGCGTCTTTAACCCATCTAAGTGAGCCTGAACCATTGGTGCAGAATAGAGGATACCTCGTTGTTTTACCTCGTTCATTTGATTAATTGATTTATGGTGAACAGTTAATTAATTGCTTGCTTAAAATCCCAGATCGGTATCCATTCCTTTCTCTGTCAGAGCGGACATTTCGCCATTTTTGCCGGGTGTTTGGAGGTAGACGTACTCGATCATGGTTTTTTGCTCGGCTTTGACCCAGGCGTTATTCTGCCAATTCATTTTAAAGCCCTTGAAGGTGATGCGCTGAGCATCAGCCCGGTAGCCCTTCAGCTCCGAGGGGCAGAGCACATAGCCTTTATAAGCACAGTAAGCCTCCAGTCGGCCTTCCCATTTCTGGGGAGTGATGTTGTTGGACACTTCCCGTTTATAGGTCTCAAATGCCTGGTGACGTTGTACGTAACAGTTGAGCGTATCGTTATCAGCCGAGAAATACACATCGGCCCAGGCTTCGAACTCAGCCCCAATGCGCGAGCGGTGGGCGTTAGCGATCAGCTCAGCCATCGGCGGCTCGATCTTGCCGTGCTGGAGCCAGAGTTGCACGCAGCGGGCCATTAAATTCAAAAAGTGATTCCACTCCTCCGCTGAGAAATCCTCTTTAAAAAAGCGTATCCCAAACTCGTCGATCGGCTTGCGCTCCTCACGGTATTCACCCCCCGGATTGTAGTGGAAATAATCGCTGTAGGCCATAAACCAGATACGCCTGCGGGTCGAGGTATCCGCACGGAGGGGCGGGAAGTTGGAGGTAATATGGAGCTTGGGAGCCAGTTCCTGGGGGATGGTAAAGCCCTTTTTTCCTTTCGGGTTCACCTTCATAAAGCTGGTAATGAGCGAAAAGAAGAACTCGAATTCGATGTATTTCTGGGCATCATCGAGCAGAATCTGGTCGGTATGCTCAGTTACGTTCTCAAAAATGTGCGGGTTCTGGGTTAGGCGGGGGTTCCGTCCGTCCAATGTTTCCGCTTGCATTAGGTGCAGCAGCGCTGCTGCGGCCAGGGATTTACCTGTACCACCGTGAGACTCTTCCGTGTCCCGAATCAAATAGTCCGTGCTCCAGACGCAATACGCGTTGGCCGGGTCTTTGTAGCGGTGCAGCAGATAGCCCAATGCGGCCAGCTTATTGGCCAGGTGCAGCTGCTGTTTTTGGCGCTCATCTTCTTCGAGCATCGGGCCTGCCAGGTTGAAGCGGTGCGCTTCCCGGTAGGGCTTGCGGAGCGCTTCGGAGAGTGTGTCTAGTTTCTCCTCAAGTTCTTTCCGCCAGAACACTTTCGAGACTAAAATCAGGTACTGAAGGAAAGCCCCGTTTGTGTGATTAAGCGTCAGTTTAAACGGAAACTCAGCCGATTCATCTGAACGGTCAACCCTAAACGCGGGGTCGTCCAGCTTCACCTGGTGCGGAATCACCTCATGTTCCCACACAAACCGACCGGCTTTTTCGGGCTTGTGCTCGATGATGGTATCCTTGCGAATTTCCCAGCAAACGTTCTGAAAAAACATCCACTGAGAATTCGGGCAAAAGTCCTGAAAGTCCAGTTTTCGCTCCGGCAGCTGCTCCAGCATACCGTCGGATAGATCGGTGGTTCGGGCGAAGGCAGTCCGCAAATCCCAATCCAGGTGGCGCTCTTCCAGGAACGTCCTTACGAAGGCACCAATGTCTTTGGTTTTAACCTGCTTGACAATATTGCCCGACACGTGAATGAAAATGGTCTCCGGATTCGAATTATCGTGCAGCCGGGAGAAGCCGTTCCGATACAGGAAATTTAAGAGCAACACCGGGTGGGGGGTGTACTTCATGACGGGCTTCCCCTTGCGGTAAATGGGTTTATCGCCCTTACCCATTTTCTGAGCTTCGTCCCAAAACTTGTACGGATAGGCATTTTCGACCAGGCCCGCAAACTCTTTCGCCCTGGCATAGCGCAGGTAATCCCGAACGTCCTTGCAGGGGTTGCCCCGCCAGTCGCGCTTCTGATTCAGCCACTCCGGGAGCCAGATCGTGCGCAACTCCAGATGCTCCATAGCCAGCGCATGGGCTGTATTTATGCCAGTCGGGTCCAGATCAGGCAGTTGATAGAACGTTTCGGTCAGGCCATCTTTTCCGGCGATGATCTTGTAATCCTTTTCGGTTAACTTATCTGTCTCCGAATTCTTCCAAACCACGTTATAGCCCAGAGCCGCTACGTTCAGCGCATCCGATCCGCCCGACATCAGGATGATTTCTTTTAGCTTAAAATCTTCCTTCCGGGCTTTTTCCTTGTCAGCCTCCGTCAGCTTATCATAGTTTGACGCAGAAGCCGCATTTTCCTCCATGACCTTGCGCTGATGCTGAGCCAGGCCGTGCAGGAAGGTGGCGGGTTTGGTGCCAAAATACCGAAATCGGAACTCCAGCTTAGTTTCCTTGGGCTTGTAGATTTTCTTAAACTCCTGCTCATCAAAGCAGAAAATGGGGTAAGCCTCCGTCGAGCGAAATTCCTTGATAACCAGGCTTTGGGTTTTACTGTCCCTACCAACATACCGATAAGCGGCCAGGCTCCGAAAATGGTAATAGGTGCACAGCTGCTGAGCGGCCACCATACCCACCTCATCGACAGACTGGTTGATTTTGTTGTCGTAGGATAACCGCTTCCAGACCTCGTTGCTAAAGATGCTCTTTAATTCAGCCAGGCTAAATTCTTTAAAATCCAGCTCAAACCAGTTTTCTTCGATGCCCGCCGGTGCCGGTTTCTGGCGATACTCGGCCCGAACGGTAGTGGTGCTGTTACCGTCGACGGTTAAATTAAATTCGGTAGCGATGAGCTTACAGGCGGCAGGAAAATCGCAATTATTGAGCTTCATCACCACGTCGATGGCGTGCATGGCCCGGTCAGCTTCGCCGTGGTTTTTGACCCACCAAAGCCCCCCGTGCTCATAGAGCGAACACGAGGCTTTGGTATCGTAACTATCAAATCGAAAAAGTCTTTTTTTACCAACGCATTCCAGGGCATCGGGAATGAATTTGGTAATCACGTCGAGTCCACCTTGGGTGGCTTCGAAAATATCCTGTGCCTTTACAAAAGCCATAGGTCAGGTACTTTAAAAAGAAAAGGGTAAGTAAATAAGTACGGTAACGGTGGGTACGGAATGGCGGTCCAGTCGGGTTTAGCGACTGGAGATTGGTGAAGCCAAGCGCTGTTGCAATTCGCTCATTATTTTATACTCCAGCTCTGATCTACTTTCGATTACTCCTTTACTGATTACCCCTAAAATGCCATCCACAGGACCAACTGGTCGATCTGCTATCTTTTCTTCCATAAAGACCCGCCAGCGATTCAGTAGATAAATCTGCGATTCGAGCAGGGTAATTTCCTGATCCGTGCAGCAGCAGTTGGGTATTATGTCAGGTAGTTGGCTTTCAATCGCACCGATCAACTGCAAACATTGATCCGTCGAAAGTGGATAATCGTCTGGCTTTTGCTTACCGAGCACCAGGGGAATCTGGCTGGTAATAGTTCCGGTAATCATTTTGCACTGGCAATACTTTAGCTTGACAGTACGAGTAGCATCAGGGCTACCCATGTGAGGAGTTGACATGCAAAAGGTTGTTTAGGGGTAAATCGGTGTCATGCCGTCGAGACCGCGACGGCTGTTGATAATTTCCTGAGCCTGTTGGATGGTCTGCTCGACGTGGACAATGAACGAAGCCACATAGGCTGTATCCTTCAGATTACTCTCTCGCAATAGTTGTAGTTGCTGACCAGCTTCCTGACAGAACTCCTCCAGTACGTCGGTGGGCGCATTGTCGGGTACGTGGCCACTATTCAGGATGGACTGAATGCTCATTGTACCGGCAGTTTTACCAATAGCTTAGCAACTGTCTTGCTACCGGATCGATGGCTCCATAGATTTTCTACAACCACATCTGTGGTTCGATACAGCACGGCAGACAGGTCGATTGCCTTCCCGGATATGGTTATCATCCGACGCATTTTGTCAATACGCCCAAAACCTGTATGCGGGGTGATTGTCGCAACAACGGTATCATCATTACCTCCTGTATCGGTAGCTGAGAGGCTTGCGATAAATTTATCAAGCTCAGGAGTTGACTCGCAATCGTTAAAGGTGACTTTCATGGGATTACTGTTTTTTGGTATTGAAAAAATGAGTGGCGTAGAGTACAAAAAGCAGCAGGAGCATAGCCCCAACGAGAATCGTTTCGGCCCAGCCAGGATGGGTGTTTGCCCAGATCAGGAATCGATCATGAAGACTCATAGCTGAAACGTGATTAGGGTGCAGCCCTCCAGAAGGGCCGTTAGAAACTCGTCGTAGTAGTTCTCCCGTTCAGTATCCTCGCTGTTTTTAGCCAGCGCATGATACAGCGTACAGTAGTGGGCAATCAGTTTGCGTTGGCCGTGGGTTATGACCGCATTGACGATCTCATCCGGAAGTAGTCGCTGAATCTCGATCAGCTCAAACAACGTGAAGGGGATTGGCTGCCAGCCCAAGCCCTTGGCGGTAATGTCTAACTCCAGTTGAGCCCGGAGAAAGGTCACGCCTTCTGACTCCATCGAAACGCAGACCAGCGAATCGTTGGTTAGCTTCGCGCGAACTGGGCGTACAGGCAGATTGATTGGTTGATTCATGGTTTATCGAACAGTTTAGAAAATGCGGGGAGACTAATCCCAGATCGAGAGCTGAGAATCGAGATTGCGTAGCTGGCGACCACTGTCTTTTACTTTCTTCTGAGCAGCCAGGACAGTTTTGTAAGCAGATGTTTCTTTCAGGGCTTCCATTGCCCGTTCCAGCTCCAGTTCGGCTTCGGTTTTCTGGTGCAGTGTCTGAATACGTTCGGCTAGAGGACCGTGGAAATGATCATAAAGTACTTGGTAGCATTCCTGCTTAAAAGTCAGCAACTGCTCACTGTTGGAGTTGATCGAAAACAGCCAGCCATACACCCATTTTTCGGGTAGACTAATCATTTGCTGTATCCTTCCTGATGAGTCGTGCATAGGCTGTTTAGCATACACACCGCCTAAAATTTGATCTTCTTTTAGGTTCTTATATTGGCGGTCATAGTTGACTCCCAGTGCTTCACAAATGGGCTTTACGGCCACCCAGTACGTGCCATCTATTGCTAGAAAGAGCAGGGTTCGGCCATTGAATTCGAGGAATTTTTTGGTTTGCTTTGTCATGGATTTAAACAATCATTAAGTGGCACAGACTACAGAGTTGTTAGCAGAGACCTTTTATGGCCCTTACATTGGCGGAATAACTCAAAGCCCTTCCTGGATTGAGATAAATCTTCGGCGAACAGGGCGTGATATGGCGCAGTTAATCAGAGAGGCCAAGGGATTAGAAATGCCTACCGTTATTTATCCAGCTGGTGGCTATGTATTGATACTGAAGGGCTATCAGGATTATCAGCATGCCCAAATGTGCTTCATACATTTCAGCCTGGACTCGGAGGATTTTTTTGTCTACTTCGGAGCTGCGTTTTCACCACAACTCATAAAGGCCATCTTTGAAACTCAGCAGAAAATCAAGTCTCGTGGTCAGGATTATCAGGAGTCTGTAATTTTGACCGATGAGCTTTAAGCTCCTCAAAGCATTTCGCTAAATCACCAAATGGTTGTGCGTCATCTAGCAGTATCATATCATCCCGTGATGGGTATGGTTGCGGCTCAGATTGCCCACCAATAGTACCTTCATCAAGTTCAAGCTGACAGATACGCTCTTTTTGATAAGCAATAATTGTTTGGCGAAAAAGTGGATCATCAATGTAGACCTGAATGTCTCGGCCCTGACCATCAATAAAGGCAATGCCTAATCGTCGCGTTTGCTGAATCTCAGCAAGCCACATTTTTTCGGCGAATAGAAAGAGGCTCATTGCTTTACAGGGAAATATTTGGCGACTTCTTCTTCCATCCAGGCCAGCTCCGTGTCGGATGTACGGGTAGTGCCTGCTAATCGCGCCCGAAAGGCTACTGGGGCGACATTATAGCGAGTACAGAAAGCAACCTGTACCTGTTTTTGCTCACCCCTATTTAACCGTTCATACTCGGCTCGGAACGCTCCTGTATTTTTTAGGAGCCGCTCGCCTGTTGTTTCTTGCGTTATGCTCTCGTTTGACATAGATTTGTTTGCTATCGTTCGTAAGTGATAGCAAATATTGTACAAATTGTACAATTGTACAAATCATAAAATGTACTTTTTGTGCATTTGTACAAAAAATACACTCAACTACCTGAATGTCAGTAATGATTGATGCTCCCAAAATCCGCCATCATATGCGGACTAAAAATATTTCTGTGTCTACAGTAGCCAATTCTGTAGGGGTAGATCGAAGAACTATTACTACCTATCTAGACACAGGAATTATTAAAAAAGAAGAGCTGCTTGAACCAATAGCTAAGGCGCTGAAGGTCAGCGTAGATTGGTTACTTTCAGAGGTGATGGCCAATGATGGAGAACCGGGTATCGTAACAACTGGAAATATCGCTTCAATTAGGCCGAATTTAAAAGAGTTCTATAGGCCAGTTAAATTACTATCCGCACGTGCCCAAATGGGAATGCCTTTAATGACACATGAAACCTTCAATTTAAACTGGCTAGAAGAGACCTATCCCGTTTTTATGCCAACCATTGCTCTCGACGAAAGACATCTAGTCATTGAGGTTGTTGGCGATTCAATGATACCTGAAATTAAGGATAGGGCTTTAGTTTTATCTGAAGCAGTTGCCACAAATGATATAAAATATCAATCAGGAGCAGTATATGCTGTACTCTATGCGGGCAATCATTTTGTCGTCAAGCGTATCAAGACAAATGATTTAAATGTAAATGGTACCCTAACACTGTGGTCTGACAATGAAATGCACGGTAAGATAATCCTTCATGGAGAGGATATTATACATGTGTGGAAAGTCATCGAGAAGGTAAAGGAGCCTGTGAGGTAACTATTTGATCGCCATTACAATCAACAGTGCCGCACTACTGGCGAAATGCCTGATGAGCTAAAGTAAATAATACCTATTCATTTCCTAATTCATCCTTAATGCATTGATAATCAGATATGGTTCAAGTCCCGTCGGGACTACGAAAAAAAGCCGTTTCTGAAACAGAAACGGCTTTTTTTCGTAATAGGGTCAAAATCATTTATACAAAAGTCTTCTCCCAAGGTATTCACGACTAGAACATCATAGCCCCCAGTGTCACTTTAGCAGCGGGTGTCAAGGATATATAGCGACTAACGCCATTATCGACTACCTGCCCCAGGGGTTTACCTTTTATGGTCAGATTAGTGGTAGTTCGATCAAGGCTGACAACCAGAACATTAGCAAATGAATAAGCGATTTTCGTTTTACCTACCGTACCCTTAATCGTAATAAGTACGTGTTGATTATCCTGTTGACTAGCATTTAACGTGCCATTTGGAATCAGGTCAACGACCGTTGGCGATTGATAGTCAACCAGTTGATAAGCTCCTACGACTAAATCTGTTACATCTGGTCCAACATCTTGGGCGCAGGAAGCCAGTAAACCGCATAAGATGATAAGTAGACCAGCTTTCTTCATAAAGAAATTCATTCAGGTTGATTGATAATGTTTATATAAGCCTTATTGCCCTAAGTTACCATTTTCAGTATTGGTAACAAAAAAAACGCCGACCTTAAAAAGGCCAGCGCTTTAACATCCCACCTAGAAGACCATAAATAACTTTCCAGCTAGTACTTGTCCAATTTAGATTCTAGAGATTCTTTCGATTCTAATTGATCGTTTAGGTACTGATTATCAATAGAGTGATGTCAATATAATCCGCTAGAATCAACAAAATCTACTTTGGTAAAGCACTAGCACTATGTATGGCTAAACTTGTTCAGTAGACATCTCACTATCTATCATGTTGTTGTACACTAGCGGTTTGAAGTAGGTTTTTTCACCGCCACCAATGTTATCAGTGCCGACAGCAATAGTGAGCCAGCCATGAAAATGTACGAAGCCCCGAAGCCGCCAGTGGCCCCATTCAAATAGCCAACAATGTAGGAGCCGATGAATGAACCCAGCGCCCCTAAGCTGTTAATCAAAGCCATAGCACCACCCGCTACGTTTTTGGGTAATATCTCTGGAATAATGGCGAAGAAAGGGCCATAAGGTGCATACATAGCCCCACCAGCAACGATCAGCAATGTAAATGACAGCCAGAAATGATCGGCGCCCAGCAGGTATGACCCGTAGAAAGCCAGAGCGCCAATTAATAGGAAAGGCCAGACAAACGCTTTTCGATTCTGGGTTTTATCCGAAAAATAGGAGGCACTCAGCATCCCGATAATGGCCAGTACATAGGGCACCGAAGACAACCAACCCGTTTTAACAATCGTCATGTTAGGGGCCGCGTTCAGAATAGACGGTAGCCACATCACAAACCCATATACGCCAATGCTCCACAAAGCGTACTGCAAACTCAGCAAAATGACCACCTTCGATTTAAAGGCTTCGGCATAGTTTTTTACGGGCTTAATTCCCTGCTGCTCTACTTGCAACTGAGTCGCCAGTTCCTGCTTTTCTGACTCTGTTAACCAGTTGGCATCCTGTGGCTTGTCGTCAACGAGTCTCCACCAGAAAAAAGCCCAGATAATAGCCGGAAGTCCTTCCAGAATAAACATCCACCGCCAACCAACGGACTGAATTAAATAACCGGACAGCACTGACATCCAGAGAATCGTAGCCGGATTTCCCAGAATCAGAAACGTATTTGCCTGCGATCGTTCGGCTTTGGTAAACCAGCGACTCAGGAAAAGCAGCATAGAGGGCATCACCGCACTCTCGACCACACCCAGCATAAAGCGAATGGCAATCAACGCATTCACGTTGCTGATAATGCCTGTTGCCATAGCCAGCCCACCCCACAGAATCAACGACCAGAAGATCAGCTTCTTGGCGCTCCGATTTTCGGCGTAAACCGCCCCCGGAACCTGGAAGAAAAAGTACCCTAGAAAGAACAGAGAGCCTAACAACGACGACATGGAAGGCGTAATGTGCAGATCGGCAGCCATGCCGCTAGCGGCTCCAAATCCAAAATTAGCCCGGTCTAAGTAGGCCAAACTGTAGGTAATAAAGGCAATCGGTAAGAGTCGGTACCACCGAGATTTAGCCATTCTTTTGTTAAGTTATGCTGACCGCTTCAGGCCGCCTGGTTTTAGGAAATGAGGTATTTACCAACCGAAAAGATTCGTACTGGGATTACCCTACTGAATAGTGTCGTTTTTATCTTATTTATACCCAAACCAATCGCAAAAAGTATCAGGCCTTTCGCAGAAAGCCGTGCCACGGTTATTTCTCAGATAAACCATGGCACGACTTTCTGCGAAAGGCCTGCGTACTTTTCTTTTCAGGAAAGGGGCTGGGGTGGTGGGGTTCCGGCTGGCTTTGATTTGTCGCTGGGTAAAGGAACAAATTCGGCATTGTCATTTGGAGGCAGGGTAATACGACCCGCCAGCCAGTCGGCTTTAGCCTGTTCAATCCGCTCAGAGCGTGACGAAACAAAATTCCACCAGATAAACCGCTGTCCCAAAGGCTCGCCACCGAGCAGCATGAGTGTACAGGTTTCGCGGGCAATCAATACCGGATCATTACCCGGTGTAAACGCCAGTAATTGCCCGACTCCATACGTGCGTCCACCTACCTCTACGCTTCCTTTAGCCACATAAACACCCCGTTCGCTATAACCCTGTGGCAACCCGAACCGAGCGCCAGGTTGCAGAACTACGTGTGCATAAAACAAAGGCGAATGCACTTTTACGTTATTTCGAAGACCAAATACATCTCCGGCGATCAACCGTAACCAGATTCCTGTATCGGTAAAAATGGGAAGTTCGGCCGATGCGTAGTTTTCGAAGGTTGGTGTCTGTTCTTCGTCGGCCTCGGGCAGGGCCACCCAGGTCTGAATCATTTCCAGCGAACCACCGACCAAGGTAGCCGGGTCTTCAAAGCGTTCAGAGTGGGCAATACCTTTTCCGGCAGTCATCCAGTTGACTTCACCCGGTTTTATGATCTGCTGCACACCCAGACTATCCCGATGCGTCACCTGCCCATCGAACAGATAACTGACTGTAGACAAACCAATGTGTGGATGAGGCAACACATCCATGTTAGGTACCTGGTCGGCGGTAAAACTGACTGGGCCTGCATGATCCATAAAAATGAATGGCCCAAGCATACGCCGAAGTCGGTACGGCAAGATGCGCCGAACAGCAAATCCATTACCCAGAGACGCCTGACGTGCGTCGATGATTTGATCGAGCATAAAGTAGTAGGGATAAATGAGAAGGCTATTTCCCCATAGCTAAAGTAAGAGATATATCGATTGTGACGACGTGATGTCAGCTACTTATAGCTAACATCACATCAATATTGCTCCGTTGTATTGGCTTTTTGAGTATCTTTCAAATCAGTTCGCTATTCTCTTAAAGACCCTAAACCAGCATTAAAAATCCCATGAATCGTCGACGTTTCGTTCAACACACTGCGCTGACCTTAAGTAGCGTATCGCTGTTTCATCAGGCCTTGTTTGCCAGTCGATTAGCCGATGATCCCTTCAAAATGAAGACAGTGCGCGACAATGTGGGCGTCTTCACCGAAAAAGGCGGCACGATTGCCTACCTCCGAACCAAAGAAGGCTGGGTAGTTGTCGATTCAGAATTTCCTGAACAGGCGCAACATTTGATTGACGCCCTCAAAAAAACAGACGATAAGGCATTCCCTTTACTAATCAATACGCACCATCACGGCGATCATACGTCCGGAAATATCGCCTTTAAAGGCATGGTTAGTCATGTGGTTGCTCACGAGAATTCATTGAAAAATCAGAAAGTTGTTGCCGAAAAAGCGAAAACGGAAGACAAGCAGCTCTATCCCGATACCACATTTAAAGATGGCTGGAAAACCAAAGTGGGCAGCGAGCGCATTCGGGCGTATTATTTCGGGCCGGGCCATACGGATGGCGACGGGCTAATTCACTTCGAAAATACCAACGTCCTGCACATGGGCGATCTGATGTCGAATCGTCGGTATCCGTTCATTGATAAAACAGCTGGTGCCAGCATCAAAAACTGGATTACCATTCTCGACAAAACCTTAACAACCTTCGATAATCAGACCATCTTCGTATTTGGCCACGCCTTCGATCCCGAAAAAATTACGGGTAACAAAGAAGACATCAAGGCGTTCAAAGACTATCTCGAAAAGCTACTGGTATTTGTAGGCAACGAAGTGAAAGCAGGCAAACCCAAAGAGGAAATTCTGAAAGCAACTGTTATTCCGGGCGTAACCGAATGGCAGGGCGACGGCATCATCAGAAGTCTACAAGCCGCCTATGATGAGATAACGACGGGCAAGTAACCCACATCACGACAATAATCAGCACGAACGTACCGGGCCGCTGACGTTCGCGTCAACATACCCACCTGATCATGAAAGGATATAAGCTGGATTTGTGCCTGAGCAAAGGGTATTTCCGGATGCAGCAGGACATTTTTACCTGCCGATTTGTGTTGTTCGATGATTCGCTTTGTGCGGTACACTGGCTACGCATTGTACTGGACGACGTTACCTATGGAACGAAACAACTCAGGCTTTTACGCAGTAATGAGAAATTCTCCATTGCCGTTAAGCCGTTTGTCCTTTCGGATGAACTGGAAGATCTGTATGCGCTATATCGAGGTTCCATTAATTTCGACGCGCCCGAATCAGTTGAATCCTGCCTGCTAAACGGAGCCATCGATAGCGTGTTTGATACCTATGTCATTGAAGTGCGAGACGGTACCAAGCTGATCGCAGCCGGGGTTTTCGACAATGGCATCCACAGCATTGCGGGCATTATGAATTTTTATCACCCTGATTATCGTAAACACAGCCTGGGAAAATTTCTGATACTCCAGAAAATGAAGCACGCCCAATTGCACCATAAAGCCTATTATTACCCCGGTTATCTGGTCAGCAATTACCCCAAGTTCGATTACAAATTGTTTGCCTGCGAACCAGCCACCGAAGTCTTCGATAGCATTCGGGATCGTTGGCTGCCTTTTTCGTGGGAAACAGTTGGCGCTCTGGCCGATTTATATAGAAATAGTTAGTCTCGAAAACAAACGCCTGATTTCTCCAGTTGGCTCTACCGCAGCTTACATTGATGGAACAGCCTACTATCCGAAAAATCATTCACGTTGATATGGACGCCTTCTACGCGTCGGTTGAACAGCGTGATAACCCCGATCTTCGGGGAAAGCCCCTGGCTGTGGGCGGTTCCCGGCAAAGGGGCGTGGTTGCGGCTGCCAGTTACGAAGCTCGTCAGTTTGGCGTCCGTTCGGCGATGGCTTCCTCAATCGCTATTCGCAAATGCCCGGAGCTGATTTTTGTAAAACCTCGCTTCGATGTGTACAAATCGGTTTCCAGTCAGATACGCGGCATTTTTGCCCGTTTTACCCACCTCATTGAGCCGCTTTCGTTGGATGAAGCCTATCTGGATGTAACCGATAGTCTAACCAACTCAATGACAGCTACACAAGTGGCCAAAACCATAAAAGAACTGATCAAAGAGGAAACCGACCTGACAGCATCAGCGGGCGTTTCGTACAATAAATTTCTGGCAAAACTGGCCTCCGATTATCGAAAACCCGATGGCTTATTTGTCATTAAACCACATCAGGGATTAGCCTTTGTAGAGAAATTGAATGTAGGCCAGTTTCATGGAATTGGACGCGTAACAGCGGAGAAAATGAACCAGTTAGGCATCTTCACGGGTCTGGATTTGCGCCAGAAATCGGAAGCATTTCTACTGGAACACTTTGGCAAAGTGGGGCACCATTATTACAACATTGCGCAGGCTATCGACAACCGCCCAGTAACGCCAGACCGAGAACGAAAATCGGTTGGCTCAGAAACTACCTTTGAGCAAGACCTAACTGAGAACGCCGAACTGGAGGCCGAATTAACGCCATTGATTGCCAGCGTCTGGAACTACTGCGAGCGAACCGGCGTGTTGGGTCGAACCATTACCTTAAAGGTGAAATATGCCGATTTTCAACAGATTACCCGCAGTCGGACCGCCCTTAGTAGTATCGCCGATCAAGCAACATTCACCAAAATCAGTATCGACTTACTAACTTCTCTATTTCCGGTGACCAAAGGCGTTCGATTGTTAGGCGTCTCGTTATCAAGTTTACAAATAATAGCCAGCGTGCCGAGTGGCCAGTTGAGTCTAGATTTATAGTTGCCAGTAGTTGCCTTACACTTCCTATGTATACCTCCAAGATATGACATATCCCAGCCTCCCTCGCCAATCAGGGAGAGGTTACTAATTTGTCAATTAAATCCCTTTGGCAAATGGATATCGTAAGCCTTTTCAACAGCTAAAAAGCTCTACGTGTACCAAGCTATCGCTTCGTCACCCAAATAATCTCTTAAGATACTTATGAGATTATATTTACCATTCCTGCTTCAAGCACTTTAAGGCCAATACATTCCCAGCGCTTCAACTATTTAGCGGTAGAGGCAGAGTAGGCCTCTTACCAGACAACTACCTTTTTACATTAAATACCATCATTCATAAAACTATTTCCCTGGTAACTTATGGAAAACGCACAAGCAACAGTAAAAAAAACGAAACGACCTTATAAAACACCCCAATTAAAAGCAATTGGGACGGTGCAACAATTAACATTAAAAAATGGGTCGAATATAGATGGGTTCGGCGGTCAATTTTAAAAAAGGTGCATAAGTTTAATACACCGCCGGTAACATCGATCTGGGCGGACAGTTGAGTAAGGAAGGTTTGTGCACAAGGAAATTTATTTACCTTATCCATTCAACGCTGGGCTTTGATCCAGTACCATGACAGTATAATTTCAAAAATCTATTATTACAGTAGGAATTGTAGTTTATTCTGCCGACCTTTATCCTAAATTCAAATAAAATGCAAACAGGAACTGTAAAATTTTTTAATGAGACCAAAGGATTTGGGTTCATTAACCCCGATGATGGTGGTGAAGATATCTTTGTCCATGCTTCAGGTCTGACTGATCAAATCCGGGAGAACGACAAAGTGAAATTCACTGTCGAACGCGGAAAAAAAGGCCTAAACGCCGTAAACGTAGAAATTGCTTAATCGAAAGATCTATCAATATATACACTGTAAAAAACATGCTCCAAAGGCATGTTTTTTTTTGCCCTAATGCGCCAACTCCCTACCTACATACGTCTATAGTGCAGGGATAATAGATCGTGTTAACAGAATTATAAAAATAATTTCTTGGTCGTATGGGGTATGCCAGTCCAATTTTGTCATAAGGTTGTACTATAAAACAGACCTTGTAGCTGATGGAAAACTTATCCCCGTTTTCTGACGCTCCCAAAGCGTTTCCGTTTGCTATGCCAGAAGAAGCGAACTCCGTGCCGCTATCGACAGACGACCCGGAACTGCTTATTCGGCGTGGTTTTGAGCAAGACCCGAAACTGGGCTGCGAATTGCTCTATCATCGCTACTATCAGAATTTGTGCAGCTATGCCGTTCGATTTGTGCTATCGAAAGAGGTAGCGGAAGACATCGTGTCCGATGTGTTTTTAACCTTTTGGAAAAACGCCACCTACCAGCAAATTACGGTCTGTTACGGGGCTTACTTCTACCGGGCGGTGCGTAACCGAGCCTATAATTATCTGCGGCAGGAACTGAATCGTAACCAAACATTCGATCCAGACACCAACGAAGATTTCATTGATACTGATACCCCGGAAGCCATCATCCATTTCCAGGAATTGACGCACCGACTCGATACCGAAATTCAGGCTCTTCCCGCCCAATGCCGCCGGGCGTTCATGCTCAACCGATACGAGGGGAAACGCTATAGTGACATTGCCAAAGAACTGCATATCAGTCAGAAAGCGGTTGAGCACCTTATTAGCCGGGCACTGACCCGCCTGCGCACTCACCTAACCAGTGAATGGCTCATTCTACTCAGCCTCATTTCTTTTCTTTAATCCCGATATGGGGTCAACCTGTTCGAATCTGTCGTACTGAAAATGACCGTTGAAAGCCATGCCAGAATCACCACCCAAACAACTTCTTTTTGACTTCTTTGCCGGAAAAAGTACAGCCCCACAAAAACAGTGGATTGCCGACTGGCTAAAGGAATCTGACAATAGGACGCTGTACTACCAGTATCTCAACGAGTGGGAAAGTCAGCATCCACAATACCGTGCCGATGTGCAACCCGCACTCGATCGTTTCCGGGCCGCTGTGCAGCAGATTGAGACTGCACCAGCACCAACTCCATTTGTCGCCGTCTCGAAAGGGGATTCCTGGAACAGTCGATCGATCTGGTTTTGGGCGGCCTCGATCCTGTTAGCCCTATCGATTGGCGGTTATCTGAGTCGGGATTTGATTCGGTACGAGACCTATCACACGGCTTATGGCGAAACAAAATCGTTTCAGTTGAGCGACGGAACCAGTGTTGCCCTCAATGCCAATTCTGCGCTACGGGTGCCGCGCTGGGGCTTTGGTCAGCGTGGTCGGGAGGTAAAACTGGATGGTGAGGCCGAGTTTAAGGTAACGCACCTGGCCAATCATCAGCGGTTTGTTGTCAGAACCAGCAACGACTTTGCAGTAGAAGTACTGGGTACTGAATTTGTCCTTTACGCCCGCGACCAGCGCCGAAAAGTGGTTCTTAGCCAAGGGAAGGTAAAAGTGACCTATCAGGCGGGAAAACAGGTAGTTATGAAGCCCGGCGACTGGGTGTCTCTCGGCGAATCGGGTCAACTACAACGCAAAAAAACGGAGCGACCCGCTACGTTTTCCAGCTGGAAACAACACAGTTTTACGTTCGACCAAACAAGCCTATCTGAAATCAGCCAGCTTCTTTACGACAACTTTGGTTTAACTGTTCACATTACCGATTCCACCCTGGCCCAGCGCCAAATCTCCGGTGTGTTTGCGGCTGAAAAACCAAATGAGCTGATCGAAGACCTCGCCGATTTCTTACACCTAAAAGTTACCCAAACTCCAGAAGGCCTTGCTATTCAGCCCTATACCAATCAATCCGATAACTAACTAATTGTAATTCCTAAACCCTCTTACTCACATGATGCGACCATTACTCAGCTACTTCCCCGTAGTTGTACTGGTACTCCTATTGACCAGCGGTGGCTTACCAATCCAGGCCCAGTACCTGGCATCGGCCCGTTCACTAAACCAGCAACCCACGCGTCCGACAACGGCAGTTCGTGTTCTTAAAGACGTTCTGAACGAATGGGGGCTAGCCTTCGGCGTCAATATCCTCTACGAAGAATCGACGATTGAAGGACTAACGGTATCAATGGATGCCGTTCGCCAAAATGGAAAACTGGAGCAACGGCTTGATAATCTGTTAAGACCCTTTCGGTTAACGTACCGCAAACGGGGCAAATCGTATCTGATTACGCCTGTCAAAAACCTGGACAATGCCCAGGCCCAGAGCACAAGCCTACCCATTAACCAAACGGCTGAGTCACCAGTCCCGCTTTCGGTAGATGGTATTGCTCAGGCATCAATCGTCCGTATGCCTGCGCAACGAGTAATTAATGGCCACATCACGAGCGAAACAGGCGATGGCCTTCCCGGTGTAAGTGTCGTTGTTAAAGGAACCACCATCGGTACCGCAACGGATGGAAATGGCATGTATAAACTTAGCCTACCCGATGCGGAAGCTAAAGGCACGCTGGTTTTCTCGTTTATCGGTTACGAAACTCAGGAAGTAGCTATTGGCAACCAGACCACCATTAACCTTCAGCTAAAGCCCAGTTCGAACTCGATTGACGAAGTAGTGGTGGTAGGGTATGGCACACAGTCGCGCCGGAACGTGACTGGTTCGGTAACTAAGATCGATATGAAACAGACTGAAAACCTGCCGAACACCAATGTGGCTCAGGCCTTACGGGGTCGGGTAGCGGGGGTTCAGTTCACCGATAGTGGTCGGCCTGGGCAGGGAGGGACTATTCTGATACGGGGCCAGCGATCCATTTCGGCAGGCAATAATCCGCTGATTATTCTGGATGGCATTTTTTTCGAGGGTAGTCTTAACGATATCAATCCTGGCGACATTGAGTCGATGGAAGTATTAAAAGATGCGTCGGCAACGGCGATCTATGGCGCAAGGGCCGCCAATGGTGTTATTCTCATTACATCTAAACGAGGCACCTCCGAAAAACCAACCATTCGGATTAGCTCCTATTACGGCGCATCTAATTGGAGCTACAAACCTAAACTACTGACTCCCGAGCGCTACATTCAGAAAACGTTGGATTGGCGAACTCAAAGTGGGCTGGATGCCGATCCAACCAAAATAAGTGGTTACCTGACAGCTACAGAAGCAAAAAACTATGCTGCCGGAATCACAATTGACCCCTGGAAAGAGGTGTCACAAACTGCCGGTATTCAGAACTATGACCTAAGTATCTCAGGACGGAGTGCCCGTACTAATTATTTCATTTCGGGGAATATTAACAACGATAAAGGACTGATTTATAATGACATTTCCAAAAGAACCAGCATTCGGGTCAATCTGGATAATCAGATTACCAATTGGCTCAAAATAGGCGTGAACGCCCAATTTGCGGAGCGCGACTTGTCGGGCAATGAGGGGAATGTGACTTATGCCTATGGAACAACCCCTTACAGCACTGTTTGGCTGGATGCTGCCCATACCGATCCTGCCCCCCTATCGAATGAAGATGGACTAATTGGTGGTATGCTGTTTGATGCCATTATCAAGAAAAACCGGGAGCTTCAACGCAATCTGTTCGCCAATTTTTATGCCATCGTTGATATTCCTTTTCTGTCGGGACTGACGTATCGTGTCAACTATTCGCCCAATTATCGCTGGTATAATCTGGACAACTTCACGCCAATCTATCAGCGCAACAGCCAGAACTATACGGGTAATGCCAGCCGACGAACTGATTTAAACAAAAACTGGGTACTAGAAAACATTTTAACCTATACCACACAACTTGGCACTTCCCATAATCTGGATCTGACACTGCTATACGGGCGCAATGAAGCCTATTATGAGACTCTATCGGCTACAGGCAACGATTTTACGGGTACCAGTGATGCCAATGGGTGGAATAACCTGTCGTTGGCGAAGATCCAAACCAATACGTCGTCGGCTTCCGATGTCAACGCAATCTCCTCCATGATTCGGCTTAACTATCGGTTTAAAGATCGGTATCTAGTAACCCTCACAACCCGACGTGATGGAAATTCAGTATTTGGCGCTAGCCATAAGTTTGGCATATTTCCATCGGCAGCTGTTGCCTGGATAGCTTCTGAGGAGCCTTTTTTCAAAGCGATTCCTATGATCAACATGCTCAAATTCAGAGCCTCTTATGGATCAGTAGGCAATCAGGCCATTTCAGCCTACCAGTCCCTAACGAAGCAAGGACAGGTACAATACGTTTTTGGCGACGGGGGTACAACCTCAACGGGCCTTTATCCGGCCAATCTGGCCAATCCAAACTTAAAATGGGAAACGACCATAACCACGAATTTGGGGGTCGATTTTGACATCTGGCAAGGTCGGATTGGGGGCACCATCGAATACTATAACATGGATACCAAAGATTTGCTGCTGAGCCGACAATTGCCTTCGCCTACCGGATTTGCCAACATCCTGACCAATGTTGGAGCGACCAACAATAAAGGGGTTGAACTCACACTCAACACCATAAATCTGAAAAAGGGCAAGTTTGAGTGGAGCAGCAATCTTACGTTTTCGACCAATAAAAATCGCATTGTTCATATTTACCAAAGTGACGTAAACGGCGATGGCATTGAGGATAATGACGTTAGCAATAAGTGGTTTATTGGAAAACCTATCTCTGTTGTATACGACTATCGGATAGTCGGTGTTTACCAGGTCGGCGATAATATACCGACTGGGCAAAAAGCAGGTTTCCTGCGGCTAGAGGATGCCAATGGCGATGGCGTAATTGATGCGAATGATCGGCAAGTTTTGGGAACATTGCAGCCAACCTATCGCTGGAGTGTGAGCAATTCAATCCGATATGGCCAATTCAATCTAATGCTGATGTTCAATGCGTTGCAAGGTTGGCTGGGTAGCGACCCACGGCTGGCACTTACCCAGAATGCAGGTGGCGTTGGCAATGGAAATCTTACCAGCAGACCCTCCAATTTTTTAGATACCGGCTGGTGGACACCTGAGAACAAATCCAATACAGTCTCATCGCTGGTCTACACAAATCCCTATAATCATGGCTACTATGAAAGTCGGGATTTTGTTCGGTTACAGGAGGTATCGCTTTCTTACGACTTTCCCCGTGCCCTGCTTTCTCGTTTAAAAATGAATAGCTTAAAGGCTTATGTGAGTGGTCGAAATCTATACACGTTCACAAAATGGCGTGGCATGGACCCTGAAAGCGGAAGCACCCCCAGCGATTTCCCCATGCCCCGTACTGTTTCCATTGGCCTAAACCTGAGTTTTTAATTTAAAAAAGACAGTCAACATGAAGATTCAATTTTTCCGATTGACCAAATGGATACTAGGGCTTGGGCTGGTTCTGTCTACGCAAGCCTGCAATGAAAGCGTACTGGACGAAAAACCAATTTCATTTTTATCGCCAGACGGAACGCTGGTCAGCAATGCCGGTTTTCAAAGTGCGATTACGGCTCTGCATCAAGGTATGCGAGAGTTGATGGCCCCTGATGATGCAAATAAATACTGGGCCGTACATTATGGAACAGATTTAGGATCGATTGGCCTACGGGATACCTATTTAAGAGACTATGCCGCACAACTTACCCCTACCTATGCCGCCGTCGATTACTTTTGGGAATGGGGGTATCTGACCATGTTACCCAGAGCCAACCAAATTATCGACTATGCGCAGCGGCCAACTGCCGTTTGGGCAAATGAGGCACAAAAAAATGCAGTCATTGCCGAAGCCCGTTTTTTTAGAGCATACACCTTTAACCTGCTTAGCAATCTGTATGGGGATGTCCCGATTGTTGATAAAGTTGCCACTGAGCCTAAAATAGATTATGAGCGAAACACCCGTAAAGATGTACTGAGCTTTGCGAAAGCAGATTTGGAATTTGCATCACAATGGTTACCCTTGACGGAACCCCAGCCAGGTCGTATTATAAAAGATGCGGCAGATCACTTATTAACCGAAGTCAACATTAGCCTGGGTAATTACGATGCTGCTATTACAGCCGCTACATCGGTCATTTCATCGGGGCGTAATCAGTTGATGACAGCCCGATTTGGTAGTGCTAAATCGCAGCCTGGAGATGTTATTTCAGATTTGTTCAAAGCGGGTAATGTGAATCGTTCAGGCGGGAATCTGGAGAATTTATGGGTCATTCAATTTGAATATCAGACGGCCGGCGGGCAAGGCTCTGGAGGGGGTAATCAATGGCTTCGTCACTGGGGAGTTCGCTATTTCGACGCTAAAGATCCATCAGGGGCTTCAGGAATGGTATTGGCCGATAGCTTAGGTAGAGGTGTTAGTTTTATCAGGCCAAGCAACCATATCATCTACGGAATCTGGGATGATCCAAATGATTTGCGCAACTCCCCTTATAATATTCGTCGGAAATGGTATTACAATAACCCGACGTCAAAATATTTCAGGCAAGAAGTAACGTTTCACGCTTACCTTGATACACTATATCATATTTTCCCCGGCTTCCGGAAAATTGAAAATGCAATTCCTAGTGCATCATCGGGTCAAACGAGTAATGATTGGCCAATGATGCGATTGGCTGAAACCTACCTACTACGGGCAGAAGCGTATCTACTGAAAGGTGATAAACAAAAAGCCGCCGATGACATAAATGTAGTCCGCAAACGAGCGAATGCAAAACCAGCGACAGCTTCTCAGGTTGACATAGACTATATTCTTGATGAACGCTTACGGGAATTGATTATTGAAGAGCCTCGCCGATTAACCCTCAATAGAACCGGTAAGCTCGTGGAGCGAACCCTCAAATACAATGATTTTCCCACAACCATAAATTCGATTCAGCCGAAAAACGGTCTTTTCCCCATTCCCCAAAAATTTATCGACGCTAATTTTGGTCGTAAAATAGCCCAGAATCCAGGGTATTAAAGGACTTGCCAGGACTTTTATGAAGTCCTGGCAAACCTACTGCCTGGATAATTCATTTGTCAATCTTCGGTATTTTTCTAAATCATGAAATACCTGCTCCTTATAGCGTCTCTATGCCTGATTGCCTTCCAGTTTAGGCATCTTCCCGATTTACCCGACACGAATTGGGGCGAATACAATGGCGACGGTGCCCGAAGTCACTTCTCGCCATTGACGCAAATCAATGCGGAGAATGTACAACAACTAAAAGTAGCCTGGACGTACTCATCGGGCGGAGCCGATACGGTAGGCAACCGAACCCAGATGCAATGCAATCCCATTGTTGTTGATGGCATGTTGTACGGTGTTTCAGCCAATACACAGGCGTTTGCGTTGAATGCCGCAACGGGTCAGGAAATCTGGCGAACGAAATTGACCGACAACGGCGGCACCACCAGCCGGGGTGTAACGTATTGGACTGATGGACAGGACAAACGGATTTTGTTTGGCGCGGGCAAATGGCTTTACGCCTTCGAGGCAAAGACGGGTAACCCCATTGACAACTTTGGCCAACGTGGACGCATCGATTTGAAGGAAGGCATTGAGCGACCCGGCGCTGATAATTATGTACAACCCAACACGCCCAATACTATTTACAAAAACCTGGTCATTGTGGGGGTGCGGGTATCCGAAGGCGAAACAGCTTTATTGGGCGATGTGCGGGCGTACGATGTTCGAACGGGTCAGAAAGTCTGGACATTTCATACCATTCCACGAGCCGGCGAATTTGGTTACGACACCTGGGCTCCGGCTAACCCACGCCAACGGTTGGGTGGTGCCAATGCCTGGGCGGGTATGGCCATCGACCGGGATCGAGGTATTGTGTACATCCCGACGGGTTCGGCGGCCTATGATTTTTATGGCGGCAATCGAAAGGGCAATAATCTCTACGCCAATTGTTTGCTGGCGCTGGATGCCAACACAGGAAAGCGACTCTGGCATTTTCAGTTTGTGCATCACGACATCTGGGATCGTGACCCACCGGCACCACCAAGTTTGTTAACGGTTGTTCAAGCCGGTCCCGACGGTCGGCCCCGAAAAATCGATGCCGTAGCACAAACGACCAAACAGGGCCACGTTTTTGTTTTTGATCGGGTTACGGGCAAACCGTTGTTTCCGGTCATCGAGAAAGCGTTTCCAACCGCTGCCATCGCTGGAGAATACCCTAGTCGAACACAACCCATCCCGACAAAGCCCGCGCCGTTTACGAAGCAATCATTCACCGAAAAAGACATCAATCCCTGGGCATCAAATCGGGACGAGATTGTGACCACGCTTCGAAAAGCCCATACAGGTAGCCCATATATTCCGCTGACATCAACCATGACTATCTTCTTCCCCGGTACCGATGGTGGTGCACAATGGGGCGGCTCGGCGGTCGATCCAGAGGGCGTGATTTACATACCCGCCAAGCAAAATCCCTGCTTTTCCTCATTGGTGCTGAAAGAGCAACCCACTGGTAACGCGTCGGTAACGGGTTCTCAATTGTACAGCTTGCGTTGTGCCGCCTGCCACGGTGCCGATCGCCGGGGAAACCACGATGGCTCTTATCCATCGTTGCTGGGTCTGGAAGCGCGACTCTCCGCCGATGCGGTTCATCAGGTGCTTCTGAAAGGTCGGGGAATGATGCCTTCCTTTTCGCACCTCCCGGAAGCCGAGCGCAAAGCCATTGTCGATTTTCTGTTCAACAAAGGCAATGCGACGCAAACGGTGAGCGCCCAGAAAGCGGGGCTGCCTTATCAGCATACGGGCTACAACAGATGGTACGACAGCAAGGGTTATCCCGTGAGCGCACCACCCTGGGGGACCCTCACCGCCATCGATTTAAATACTGGCGAACACCGCTGGCAGGTTCCTCTGGGCGAGTATAAAGAACTTACCGCCAGAGGTATTGCGCCAACCGGAACCGATAACTACGGCGGACCACTTGTAACGGGCAGTAATCTGTTGTTTATTGCCGCCAGTAAAGACGAGCAGCTACGGGCATTTGACAAAAAAACGGGTAAAATTCTGTGGCAGGTTCAGTTGCCAGCCGCAGGATACGCATCGCCTAGTACCTATTCGGTAGGAGGCAAACAGTACGTGGTCATTGCCTGTGGTGGCGGAAAATTGAATACGAAATCAGGAGATAAGTACGTCGCTTTTGCTTTAGAGTAAGTATCTGGGTTTACGGTTTGTAGTTTACGGTTGGCTGACGCAGGTCTTGCTGACGCGTCAGCCAACCGTAAACCACAAACTGTAAATTGAATACCCCAAATATGTCTTCCGTAATTAACGTTGGTTTGGTTGGTTTTGGCTTGTCCGGGCGGTATTTCCATACGCCGTTTTTGTCTGTCAATCCGAAGTTTCATATAAAGAAAATCGCCAGTAGCCGACCCGATGCGGTTCGTGAATTCGATTCGTCTATTGAGTGGGTCGCTACGCCGGAAGAGTTATTTGCCGATCCGGCTATCGACCTCGTTTTCATTTGTTCGCCCAACGAAACGCATGTCGAGTACGCTCGTAAAGCACTCGAACAGGGCAAAAACGTTGTGGTCGAAAAACCGTTTGCGCTTTCGGAAGCCGAAGCGGTTGAGCTATTGGACTTAGCAAAACAGAAAGGACTTATCGCGACCGCTTACCAGAACCGGCGGTGGGATTCTGACTTCTTAACGATCAAGCGTTTATTGGCCGAGGATGCCTTAGGGGAACTCGTTGATTATGAATGTCTGTATGATCGCTACTCACCCGTTCCGCCTAATTCGCAAAGCTGGAAAGAACAGGCGGGTGCAGGCCGGGGTAATCTGTACAACTTAGGCCCACACCTGCTCGATCAGGCGCTGAACCTGTTTGGCAAGCCCGATACCGTACAGGCCAGCGTCCGAATTCTCCGTCCAAACAGTCATGTGCCCGACTATTTCGATGTAAAGCTAGGTTACGCCGATAAGGTCGTTCGGCTTGAGTCGAATTTACTGGTGTATAACAATCAGTTGCGTTACAGTCTGCACGGTACCAAAGGCTCGTTTATTAAAGGTGGGCTGGATGTGCAGGAAGAACGCCAACGACTTAACGAATTACCGAATAAACCCGATTGGGGCATTGAACCCGAGGATCGCTGGGGAACGCTTTACCGGGACGGGCAAGCGGAAGTCATTGAAAGTGAGCCCGGTAATTACACGCCTTTTTACGACAACCTTTACGACGCCATTGTGAATGGTGCCGAACCGGCCATCACCCCTGCCGATATTCAACAACTGGCCCGTGTCATCGACTTAGCGCTGGAAAGTAGCCAAACACAACGTACCATCGCTTATTAATCATGACCAACTACCGCTGGCGAATCGTAGTGCTTTTGTTTGTAGCCACGACTATAAACTATCTGGATCGGCAGGTGATCAGCCTGCTCAAACCCACTTTAGAAACCGTTTTTAACTGGACCGAAACCGATTACAGCCACATCGTGATGGCGTTTCAGGCGGCTTATGCCTTTAGCTACGTTGTCTTTGGTCGCCTGATCGATGCGATTGGCACCAAGATGGGCTACGCGATTGCCGTTTCGGTGTGGAGCATTGCCGCCATGATGCATGGACTGGCAACCAGCACCTTCGGCTTTGGCGTTTACCGCGGCCTGTTGGGGTTGGGCGAAGGCGGAAACTTCCCGGCGGCTATTAAAACCGTAGCCGAGTGGTTTCCCCGAAAAGAACGGGCCCTGGCAACAGGCATTTTTAATTCAGGCACAAACATCGGTGCGGTAGTTGCCCCAATTCTGGTTCCCTGGGTATTGGGGGCTTATGGCTGGCAAATGGCATTCGTACTGACGGGACTGGTTGGGTTTATCTGGCTTGTTTTCTGGTGGATAGGCTACGAAAACCCACAACGGCATAAAAAGCTATCGCCCGAAGAACTGGTCTACATTACCAGCGATGCCGAAACACCTACCAGCGAATCGATTCCGTGGCTGAAGCTCCTTCAGTTCCGCCAAACCTGGGCGTTCGTGCTGGGCAAGTTATTTACCGACCCAGTGTGGTGGTTTTTCCTGTTCTGGCTTCCCTCCTACTTTGCCTCCTCGTTTAATCTGGACCTGAAAAAGCCCAGTTTACCGCTCATCTTTGTGTACACGGCGGCTACGATTGGTAGCGTGGGTGGCGGGTATTTGTCGGGCTATTTCATTCGTCGGGGCTGGACAATCAATCGGTCCCGCAAAACGGCCATGCTGCTCTACGCGCTCTGCATTGTGCCGATTGTGCTAACTCGTTACGCAACCTCTATCTGGGAAGTGGTAGGACTACTAAGTCTGGCCGTTGCTGCCCACCAGGCCTGGAGCGCCAATCTGTTTACGCTCGTGTCGGATATGTTTCCCAAGAATGCTGTCAGTTCGGTTGTTGGACTTGGCGGTATGGCAGGTTCGCTGGGCGGACTCGGCTTCCCGATTGTGGTGGGTGCGTTACTGGATACCTATAAAGCGCAGGGCGATATTACCATCGGCTATAATTACTTGTTTTTGCTCTGCGGCAGCGCCTACATACTAGCCTGGTTATGTATTCATTTCTTTGCGCCGAAGTTGAAACCCGTGGAGTTGATAGAACGCTGATGCTTAGTCTGGCGCGGGTATTCACCCGTGCTTGTTTATATAGCAAGCATTCGCTTGCGCCAGTGAATACTGGCTAATATTGATAGGCACGGGTGAATACCGCGCCAGCTACAACCTCAACCATGTACCCTTTAACCATCAACCACTGGCTGACGCAGCACGCTCAATTCCGGCCTAATCATCTGGCGTTCGTCTTTGGCGATACCCGCCTGACGTTTGCGGAACTGAACCGGAGTGTCAACCGGATGGCGAATGCGTTACGAACGGCGGGTATTGGGAAAGGGGATAAAGTAGCTACTGTATTGCCCAATAGCCGCGAGTTATACGAAGCATTTTGGGCAGTGGCGAAGTTGGGCGCAGTTCTCGTCCCTATGAGTCCGATGGTGCGTGGACAGGGGCTAATTAACTTGCTCAATGATGCTGATTCGGGGCTGGTTCTGACCGATTCGGCCCATGCTCCTTTCCTGGATGAAGTTCGCAACGAGCTGATTGTTTCGGCCACAAACTACTGGCTAACGGATGGCGATCAACCCGACTGGCAATCGTATTCGGTTTTGTGGGAGGCCGCTTCGCCAGAAGAACCGCCAACGCCCGACCTCAGTGGTAATGATCTGTACAACATTATGTACAGCAGCGGCACGACCGGGCTACCCAAAGGAATCATGCATTCCCATTTCGTAAGGTCCATGTATGGAACGCTGTTTGCCAATGCCTATCGCATCCGCCCCGAAAGCGTCATTATGCACTCCGGTTCAATTGTGTTTAACGGGGCCATGCTGACGTTTATGCCCGCCATGTTTATTGGCTGTACGTATGTGTTGCTGAAGGAATTTTCGGTAAAGCCTGTCCTGCAAACGCTGGCCAGCGAGGGCGTTACGCATACGATTCTGGTACCCACTCAAATCGCGTCCTGTCTGCGCTACTCAGAATTTACAATCGATACAATGCCAACCATCGAGTATATTTTGTCGGTGGGCGCGCCGTTGTTGAGCGAGCAAAAAGAAGAACTGATCCGACGGTTTCCGAATACGTTTTACGAGTTATATGGTCTGACGGAAGGCTTCATGACCGTTCTGGACAAGACCGTTTCGGCCGAAAAAACAGGTTCAGTTGGGCGACCGATCTGGTTTTCGGAGATGAAAATTGTTGACGATGAAGGACTAGAACTGCCAACAGGCGAAGTCGGGGAAATTATTGGTCGGGCTCCTTTTTTAACCTCGGGTTACTACAAGAAACCAGCGTTGACCGCCGATGCCCTTCGGAACGGCTGGCTGTACACCGGCGATCTGGGTTACATTGATACCGATGGCTATCTATTTCTGGCAGGTCGGAAGAAAGATCTAATTATTTCGGGCGGAGTGAATGTGTATCCTAAAGACATCGAGGAAATTATCATTCGTCACCCAGCCGTGGCCGAAGTAGCCGTCTTTGGCGTACCTCACCCCGATTGGGGCGAAACTCCCGTTGCCGCCGTCCGGCTGGTTGCGGAAGTTTCTGTTGATGAGCTTAAAGGCTGGACAAACCAGCACATCGAAGCCCGTTATCAGAAGATTTCAGCCATGATGCTGCTGGATGAATTTCCGAAAAACGTAGCGGGAAAAGTTCTGAAAAATGAACTGCGGGAGCGCTATGAGAAAATGGTGAAGTAGGGAATTAAGTACATTTTATTAGCCCATGACTTTAGTCGTGGGCTAGCTAGGAAAACCATGTAATTCGCTAACCGTTTCAACGGTTTTCAGATGGACCAAACCGTTAAAACGGTTGAAAATAGGTGTGTATTTATTGGCATTATTTCCCACGACTAAAGTCATGGGCTAATAAGGGTTAACTAAAGGTCTAACCTCTGAAAACATGATCTACAAAAACTACATCTCCGCCCTTACGCTGTTGTTCATGTTGGCGATCACTACCCTAAACGCCCAAAACAACGTTACGCCTTCTGATTGCCCTTGCCGACAACTCGCCCAAAAAGCATTTCCGGGAGCCACCATCACGCTGGCCGACTGTGTGCCTGCGGGCTCATTTACGCCACCCGGCAGCAGTCAGCCCATAACCGATTTGCCTGCTTTTTGTCGGGTAGCGGCTACACTAAAGCCCACAGCGGAGTCGATGATTCGGATAGAAGTTTGGCTGCCCGAAACGGACTGGAATGGCCGCTTTCTGGGAACGGGGACGGGCGGTGGCGCAGGAAGTGTTTCGTATGGTGCGCTGGCCAATGGACTAAAGCGTGGTTTTGCCACGACCAATACCGATATGGGCACCTCTCCTAACGCCAACGAAGCCGTCGGGCATCCCGAACGCTGGGTGGACTTCGGCCATCGGGCTACACATGAAATGACCGTAACCGCGAAAGCCATCACGCAAGCCTATTACCAGAAATCCTTTCATCACGCCTACTTCGCGGGCTGTTCGACGGGTGGTCAGCAGGCCTTGATGGAAGCGCAACGTTACCCGGACGATTACAATGGGATTCTGGCGGGTGCTCCGGCTAACAATCGGACCCATTTACACACGGGTTTTGTCTGGAATTACAAGGTAACCAATCAGCTACCCGGCAGTGCGTTTCTGCCGAAGGAGAAGATTGCCTTTATAACCAACGCCGTCATTAAAGCCTGCGCGGGTAAAGACGTTGGTGCGCCCAGCGACAACTTCCTGACCGACCCAAGCGCCTGTCAGTTCGATCCAGAGACATTGCCCAAATGTCCAGATGGCACCGACGATGGTACGTGTCTCACGGGTCCGCAATTGGCCGCTCTGAAAAAAATATACACTGGGCCCGTCAATCCCCGAACCGGCGAACGCATCTATACGCCTATCCCGCTCGGAAGCGAAAATTCGGGAGCCGGAATCGAATACCAACAGAATCCGAAACAGGCCCCACCTTCTCTGTTCTACCAATACAAATGGGCATTCGGCAGTGATTTCGATTACAGCAAGTTTGATTTTGATCGCGACCAGGATAAGATGGATTCCCTATTGGCACCGATCCTCAATGCCAACAATCCCGATCTGGCCCCGCTGAAAAAGAAGGGTGGAAAAATTCTGATGTACTCGGGGACGGCCGATCCGCTTGTTCCGTATCAGGATGCCGTTAGTTATTACGAACGGGTTATCAACGCCCAGGGTGGCCTGAAGCCAACAAGCGATTTCTTTCGGTTCTATCTGATACCGGGCATGGCGCATTGTGGCGGTGGGCCAGGTCTAAACGACTGCGGTCAGAATCTGGCGCTCACCGTTCCGCAGGATAGCAACCACGATATATTAATAGCGCTCATCAACTGGGTCGAACAGGGAGTTGCCCCCGACAAACTAATTGCTAATGCTTATACGGGTGGCATCCCGGCCAATGGCGTCCGCTTTCAGCGCCCTGTCTTTCCCTATCCCAAACTACCAAAATATACCAGCGGTGATCCGAATGCTCCTGGCAGTTACCGGGGAGTTGATTCGCCGAGAAACTCGGTGTTAGTGCCTGCTAAAAGGTATTTGAAGTGACAAGGGTTGTTAAATATGGTGAGGTGGGGTCAGATTTGAGAATCTGACCCCACCTCTAGGTTACTAAACGACCTCAACAGCCTGCCCTAGAAATACTTTCTCCAGATGCGCCCGGTACAGTTCCTTGTCCCGGCTGATGTTGACGTTCTTTTCAACATCGTGAAAGTGAATGCTTTCCAGAGGCTGTACGCCCGTAAAGGCCATCATCCGGTGAAAACCAAACATCACGCCTTCATCGACGCTTTTTTGACCAAAGAACTCGCCCGGTAAAGTAAAGGCCTCTTCGGGTGCATTCCAGCTCGTCGTCAGCATATAGTGCCGACCGTGCAAGGAACCACCTGTGCCGTAGTTGATCGCTGGATTTTTCCGCGAACGACCATCGCTGGTGTACATACCCTGCTGGTGACCAGCCGTAAAGACCCGATCAATGTATTCCTTCAAGCGATGCGGCAGTTGGAACCACCAGATCGGTGTGTGGTAAATAATCACATCGGCCCATTTGTATTTTTCGACTTCGTCGGCAGGATCGTATTCGTCATTTACGTTGGTTACCTGTACGGCAAATTCATCCGGGTGTTGCCGTAAAAAATCGATTGTCCAGTTGGTCAGTGTTTCGTTAAAGGCACCGCCCGAATGAGCGAATTTCTGCCCGCCATTGATAACAAATATATTCTTCATGGATGTGTTCGTTTTAAATAGCACGCTGATTTTCAGGATCGATATGATTGATTTACGATTAAATCATAGATCATCTTGCTAATCATAAAAATCAGCGTTCTATCTCATCTTTATTATTATGCAAAATTAGCGCGACCTGTATCATCATAAAAATAAGTTAACTAGTAGATTTACATCATAAAAATGATAGATTATGATTGTTAATCTGGAATGGTTTCGGACGTTCAAGGCCATCTACGAAACCGGCTCGCTAACCGCAGCCGCTCAGGCATTATATATTTCTCAACCTGGCGTTAGTCTCCATCTGAATTCACTGGAAGCGCACACGGGTTATAAATTATTTGATCGGGCCGCCCGGAAAATGGTACCTACCGAACGAGGCAAGTTGATGTACAATTACATCCTGGAACCGATCAGTAAGCTCGAAGCTGCCGAACAGCAATTCAACAAAAGTTCGAAAACCGACAAGGCAACCATCAGCATCGGGATGTGTTTTGAGACCTTTCAGTTTACACTGGAGCCGCACATGAGTACGCTTCCGTTCAACGTCATTATCAAGTTTGGCGAGTACGTTCAAATGCAGCAGGACCTCGATAAGGGGCTTCTGGACTTAATCATTACCCCACAAAAGGGCACCCAGACGAATCTGGAGTACCAGCCATTTTCGAAAGAGCGGATTGTACTGGTTGGTGGTGCCCAATCGGATACCAATGTCTTCAACCACCTTGTGACAGCCGGAAAAATCAGCGACGCCGAAGCGTGGTTAAAACAACAAATCTGGTACAGTACAGCGGCCGATATGGAGCACTTGAAAAAATTCTGGTACCTGAATTTCAACACTCATCCCGACTTCAAACCAAACTACATAGTGCCCAACATTTGCTCCATCGTGCGTTGCTTAAGCGATGGAATCGGGTTCTCGGTCATTCCCGATTTTCTGTGCCGGAATGAGCTTGAGCAGGGAAAAGTGAAGCTGGTTTGGGAGGGTAAGAAGGTTATGGAAAACACGCTCTATTTCGGTACCCGCAAGAAGACAATCTATACGAACGAGATTAACCGCATTAAGCAGATTTTTGAGAGTCAGAATGGCTGATTTTTTGTCATTTCGACGTCAGGAGAAATCTCAAGCTCGACTAATGTGGGTGTTGAGATTTTTCCTGACGTCGAAATGACAAAAAAATAATCCTCCCTACACCACCAAAGGCTCTTGCATTACCATTTGAAGACGTTCATGAGCCTGATCCAGACCCGTTACGAACGCGTTTTCGGCAGCAGGTGTGTTAAACAGACTCGGTGTTAATTGGCGATAATAGTTGATGCCTTCCTCCAAATTCCGGGCGAAATTCCGTAAATACGTCTGGCGTTTTGCATCGGTAGGGTCAGCCTCAGCCAGTTGTTCTTCCAGATAATTTAGGTACTGTGTAAGTTCATTTAGGAACATGTGTGGGCGTACTGGCCCACTGAGCAGATTGGTGCGACCGTAGATGTGATCGGTCATTTCCTGAAGCGAAACAATCTTGGAAAAGTAAGCAATATTTGGGCCGGGGCAAATGGTCACGGCATGAAGCTTTTTCAGAAAGGGCACCCCGTACACATGCGAAATGGCGTTGCTCAACCCGATGCACAAACACTCTTTCCCTTGTAATTCAGCAACTTGCTTTGTGTACTCTTCAGCAGAAAGATTGAGCGATTGGAGTTGCGCCAATTTTAGCTTCTGGTATTGTTGCGAAGCTGTACAGATCGGCTCTTTTGTAAACTCGGTGTTGGTGACCAGGTGTTTTTCGGTACAGGGGCTGCCGGGTATCCCTCGATTAATCCGGCGGAGTCTTTCCACTTCGGCACTCGTTCCTTTCAGGTAATAAAAACGAACGCCCAAGGGTGAGGCTTTGCTCAAAACAACGTCGTTCTGGCCTGCTTTTTGAAGTTTCGCCAACGTGTCATCATCTACCGTCGTCGCTTCGGGAACCAACAGGAAAGGTGTGCCCCAGCCTGTGCTTTCGGCTCCGTAGTATTGATGAAAAAACTGGTCTTCCTCATACGTACCAATACCACCCTGAACCGTCAATTTAATCGGATGCGGCTCGGTAAAGACTTGTTTCCCTTTCTGTTGTAACGCATTGGTATAAAGACTGAAAAGAGAATCGACCAATTCCGTTTTCTTCTGTTTGAACTCTTCCAGAATCGGCCCCATCAGGTACCCGTCGGTAGCAAAGGCATGCCCACCACAATTGAGTCCCGATTCGACCCGGAACTCACTGACCCAAACGCCTTTCTTGGCCAGATATTTCCCCTGAATCAGCGCAGAGCGGTAATCGCTCACCTTAATCACGATCTTCTTATCAAACTCACCCAGCCCTTTGGCGTCGAATTCAGGACAGTTTTCCAGGTAGTTGAACAGCCGTGGATTTAGCCCTGCCGAGAAAATAATCGACGAGTTCGTAAGGGTACTCCTGGCATATCCCTGCAAGGCAGTTAAAGCATCGGACCCGTTTTCGCGCACCACCCCGTTCCGGTCGAGGTTGTTTTTGTCAACTTTCGTCATGATGTTGACATCGATACTCCCAGGCCGAATCTGGCTTCTCAGGCTTTGTTGCAGACTAGCCTTTTCCGACTCATTGTCCGCCTGTACCATCGTCTGATAAATAGCTTTCAAGGCGCTATCGTCGGGCAGCATCTCAAAATACTTAACCAACTCAGAACCAGCTTCAAAAGCAGCATTTTTCAGCGTTTCCATCTGCGCCTGAATCGTTCGATTTATCAGGTTGAGGTAGTCTGTTATTCGTCGGGCGCGATAGTCTTTTTCATTAGCCGTTATCGGTACGTAGGGTTCATTGATCTGCTGATAATAGTAATTCCGCATGGATTCAATCAGCCGATCTTCCACAATAGACAGCACGGAATTAATACCAAAACGCGCCACTTTGAGCGGAGAATCGATGGTATAAGCCAGGCCCATGACCGGAATATGAAAGCTATGAATGGGTGTACTCATAAAAAAGCGAGGGGAGAAATACAGGCAGTTTGCCTTCAAATTCAGCGATAAAGATACCGGGATGCCCTCGGGCAGACATTGATAATGATAGGATGGTCAACTGATTTTTATCAGGATACGCGCTGGGTTGTATCTTTACCCGTCAATATCCTCTCTGCGCTGAATCATGACGTTTTTCTACAGCAAAGCCCTCCACATTATTTTTGTCGTGACCTGGTTCGCGGGCTTGTTTTACATACCCAGACTATTTATTTACGCCACCGAAGCCGAATCGCAGGAGGAACCGGGACGCAGCGTTCTGCAGAAACAATTATTACTCATGCAACGCCGACTCTGGTTTGGCATTACCTGGCCCTCGGCGGTAATGACGTTGCTGCTGGGGCTAAATACCTGGTATAACTACGGAGCAACGCCAAGCTGGCTGATTTACAAACTGATACTCGTCTTAGGTTTATACGTATATCATGGTTTGTGTCATGCCATTTTTCGGCAGGAGCAACGGGGAGAGTTTCGTTATACATCTACCCAGCTCCGTATCTGGAACGAAGTGGCCACGTTATTTTTGTTCGCTATTGTGTTTCTGGTCGTCCTTAAAGATGCCCTGAATATGCTCTGGGGTATGCTTGGACTGCTGGCTTTACTCGTCGTTTTGATGGTAGCTATTCGGGTGTATAAGCGCCTAAGAAAAGACTAAATCTTCGCCGTTACTTAATACGGATGCGCTCCATCGAACCGGACAGAGCGCCAGATCTGCATGTCAGGACTAAGTTTACACTACTGAAAACAGCACCCTCGCTGCGATGAACTCATTCGAAACGCTGACCAGACTATGTAACTTATTGTGTAACGTACCCCGGTCGTCGTTCATCCTAAAATCCTATCATTGACGATAATGCCCTACTTGTTATTGACCATACATGTCAAGGCGTTATAGGCTCAAGTTGATACGAATTTATACGACTACACAACGAGGTTTGGTCTGTGATTCTGGCTTCTAAGCATTTTTCAAATCAAGGTACATTTACCGTATTAGTGTTATCTACTTCACAGATAAAGATACTTTTTCGCATACGTGTTTAGTTTGGCACGCAATTAGTGGGAGCTTCGCCCCTTATAAAAATCGACCTATTAGGCTAAAAAGGTCGCCTTTCCGTGCCTGTTTCAACAAATATATCGACAAAGATCGTGGGGGAATTTTCAACCACTTCTACCTACGCTACATATATATATTGTACAATTTTTACATACTTAAAGTAGACCTTTCAACTTCGGCTTAATCAATTCGCTTTCCATTTAAACCATTGATTATAAACTATTTGATAATTTATAGACCATACCTGTCTCTACACATAAACATACCGCTTTATCAATACAAATATACATATACTATTAAGTTACTAATAAGCAGGTAAATACACTTTATGTAGTTAAAAATAAACACCAAAGTCTAGTTCCTACCAAAGTGGCACTCCATTTGTCTAACAAGGTAATCACCATTCCGACTTAAGGGAAAGTTATCGTTTTCATGTTCGACAGAGCGGCTTCACAATTATTTTTTCAGTAACTGCTCAACTGATAGTACTATGAAAAAAAACCTTTACACAAAAAAGGGTGATCTGAATCGTTCCATTTGGGCTAAATCATCCCATTTGTACCAAATTGTCTGTCTCTTATTTTTTTTCGTTGCCTTATCACAAACGGCTAGGGCACAAATCTCAGGTGCAGTTTATCGGGATTTTAACGAAGATGGCGTCCGGAGCTTTACGGCTGCCACACCGCTGGAAGGTGAAATCGGAGTTGGGGGGGTAACCGTCAACGTGTATAATGCTGCAGGTGCATTAGCGGGCACGACCGTCACCAGTTCTGCCACGGCTACGGCAGGCTCCTACACGGTTACTGTATCGGGAACGGGTCCTTATCGGGTTGAGTTTGTCAATTTACCCTCTGGCTACTACGACGGTCAACGAGGCACCGCAAGTGGAACATCGGTTCAGTTTGTTGCCAGTTCGCCAGCTACGGGTATCAACTTAGGAATTAACTACCCCTTCGATTATTGCCAGACCGTTCCTAATTTTATTGTACCCTGCTATGTAAATGGTGATCCCACAGGCGGAGGTACCTCTGGTACGCAGGGTGTCCTGATATCTCTACCGTATAACAGTACAGGTAACTCTCCTACGGAAGTTGCTGTTGCGACCAACGTTCAGATAGGAACTGTATTTGGCGTTGCCTACAACCGAACTTCTAAAAATATATATACAGCCGCTTTTGTAAAACGGCACTCTGGCCTTGGAACAGGCGGTGCCGGTGCCATTTATATTACCAAACCAGGTTCCGGCACAACCTATACAAGTACGTTGTTTGCTACGCTGCCCACCGCTGTTTCGGCGGTTTCGCCGGCTGCTATAGGCGGAACGACAGTGGTTGGCACCAACTCAGCCAGAGGATTACCGGCGGCTACAACGACGGCAAACTATGATGTTACTACGTTTGATCAGGTAGGTAAAGCGGGTCTGGGCGACATTGAACTTTCGGAAGATGGTACAGAGCTCTACGCGATTAACCTCGGCGACCGGCGGTTATATCAGATTCCGATCACGAATGCGAATACGACGAATCCAACGGCAGCTACTGCTTCGATCACCAGCTTTACGTTACCTGCCCCTTCACAGGCAACAGGTAGCGTTTTGCGACCATTTGCGCTGAAAGTTTATCGAGGGCGTGTTTATGTAGGTGCCGTTACCACCAATGAAGCAGTATCGACAACGGTAAACTTAGGAACAGGTTCAACTGGTGGAACGACTCCGTTGGTAACTCGAGACCCATCGACAATGGTCGCCTATGTTTTTGAGTTCAATCCGGTTAACTCAAGTTTTACAACGGTTTTGTCGTTTCCACTTAGCTATACAAAAGGGGCTTCCGACAATGACCAAACTGGCGTGAGTCGCTCCGATCGCTGGTATCCCTGGGTTAGCGTACAACCCTCTTACCCAACTCCAACAGCCGGACAACTCCCAAACCGATATAGTCGAAATGACCTGGCCAATGCCAGTTACCCGCAACCAATACTATCGGGTATCGAATTCGACGTAGATGGGTCGATGATTCTTAGTATCCGAGACCGTTTCGGCGATCAATACGGGAATAATAACTTCGGTGCAGATCCTGCCGGTACAAATACGCAATTATATCGGGCTATTGCTCCTGGCGATATTTTGCGAGCGGGGCAATGTACACCTGGGGTAAACCTCTGGACGCTTGAAAGCAATGCTCGTGTCTGTGGTGGTCCAGCCACTGCGGGAGCCAACACAAATCAGGGACCCGGTGGAGGTGAATATTATTACAGTGATGCTATTGCTATACCGTCTACTACAAACCCCTACCACGCTGAAATGAGTGAAGGTGCTCTGGCCTTATTGCCGGGGAGTGGCGAAGTAGCCTCTATTGTACTTGATCCAACTAACGCTGTTGATGCGGGGGGTGTTCGACGGTTCAAAAATTCGGATGGTTCTGGCAGCCCTTCAACCAGTGCACAGATCTACGTGAGTAGCAACGTAGCAACCTTCGGTAAAGCCAATGGTCTGGGCGACCTTGAAATAAGTTGCGATTTGCCTCCTATTCAGATTGGTAACCGTGTTTTCCGGGATGTGAATAACAATGGGGTTCAGGACCCAGGTGAACCTGGTTTAGCTGGCGTACAGGTTGTTCTGCGTGGCCCTGGCAATACTACCATTGCAACGGCAGTTACTGACGCCAACGGTGAGTATTATTTTTCCAGTGGCACTGGAACCAGTACCGCTAGCTCCATCGAAAACTTAACCTTAACGGCGGGTGGCAGCTATACACTGAGTTTCCCAACCAGTGTCAGCGCTTTTACCATAAGTGCATTTCCGAACTCCGCGACAGGTACAAACGGCGAAGCGATTGACTCCGACCCAAATGCTACTGGAATTATCTCCATAACGCTTGGCACAGCAGGACAAAATAACTTTACTTACGATGCCGGTTATGCCTGTACTCCACTGGCCTTATCCTTAACCTCTGGAACCATTTGTGCTGGACAGACCGTCAGTCTAACCGCCACCTCAGGCTTTAGCAGCTATACATTCTCGTCGGGATTAACACAGGTTGGTACAACCAACGTGGCGAGTGGTAGTGTAAATGGAACGTACTCGGTAACAGCGGTAAATTCATTCGGCTGCTCGGGTACCGCAACGGGGAGTATTACAGTGAATGCATTACCCGTGGTAACCCTTTCTTCGGCAACCATTTGTACGGGCCAATCTGCAACCTTGACGGCAACGTCGGGCTTCACCAACTATACCTTCTCGTCAGGACTAACGCGTATTGGCACCACAAACCAGGCTACGGGCTCCACGGCTGGAGCCTATTCTGTCACGGTTGTTAATAGTAATGGTTGTGTCGGGGTATCGTCTACTACCGGCGGAGCAGGAACCATCACCGTTAATACTCCGCCTACGGTAACGCTTTCGTCAGCCACCATTTGTGCGGGACAAACCGCTACCTTAACGGCAACAGCAGGCCTAGCTTCTTATACCTTCTCATCAGGTTTAACACAACTAGGCGCCACGAATCAGGCCACCGGTACTGCTGCAAATACCTACTCAGTAACGGCGACGAATTCGGCAGGTTGTTCAGCTTCGGCGGTAGGCACAATCACGGTGAACCCGGTACCCACTTTAACGCTTTCGTCCGCCACCATTTGCGCCGGACAAACGGCAACATTAGTAGCAGGCGGAACGGGTTTTGCGACCTATGCCTTCTCGACCGGATTAACACAAGTGGGTTCTACCAGCCAGGCCACAGGCACAACTGGTGGAACGTATAGCGTAACCGCTACTACGTCGCTAGGTTGTTCAACCACCGCAACGGGTAGCATCACAGTGAACCCACTGCCAGCTTTGACCCTATCCTCGGCAACAATCTGCGCAGGGCAAACCGCAACACTCACGGCCTCAACTGGTTTCGCCACATACGTCTTCTCGTCGGGGTTAACTCAGGGAAGTCCAACCAACGTAGCGAGCAGCACTGCGGCTGGTACTTATAGCGTAACAGCCACCACAGCACTAGGTTGTTCGACAACGGCGACAGGTAGTATCACCGTAAATCCGCTGCCTGCTTTAACGCTCTCCTCGGCGACGGTCTGCGCGGGTCAATCCGCAACATTAACCGCAACAAGTGGTTTTGCGACCTATGTCTTCTCATCGGGGCTAACTCAGGGAAGTCCAACTAACGTAGCCAGTAGCACTGCAGCTGGTACTTATAGTGTAACAGCCACCACAGCACTAGGTTGTTCGACCACAGCAACAGGTAGCATTACGGTAAATCCTGTGCCCGCACTGACGCTCTCGTCGGCCACCATTTGCGCCGGACAGTCAGCAACATTAACGGCGACAGCAGGTTTTGCCAACTATGTCTTCTCGACCGGATTAACCCGGATTGGTACCACAAACCAGGCTACCGGAACTACCGCAAATACCTACTCTGTAACGGCTACCACAGCACTGGGCTGTTCAACCACCGCAACGGGTACTATAACAGTGAACCCACTACCAGCGGTCACGTTATCCTCGGCAACAATCTGCGCTGGTCAGACGGCAACATTAGTAGCAGGAGGAACGGGTTTTGCGACCTATGCCTTCTCGACCGGATTAACACAAGTGGGTTCTACCAGCCAGGCCACAGGCACAACTGGCGGAACGTATAGCGTAACCGCTACTACGGCACTGGGTTGTTCAGCAACGGCTACAGGCTCCATCACGGTGAACCCACTACCAGCCCTAACACTTTCGTCAGCAACGGTTTGTGCGGGTCAGACGGCGACCCTGACAGCAACGGCTGGTTTCGCCACATACGTCTTCTCAACTGGTTTAACGCACATTGGCACTACGAACCAGGCAACAGGCACTACCGCTGGCGCCTATAGCGTAACTGCTACCACGGCGTTGGGTTGCTCGACAACGGCAACCGGTACCATCACCGTGAATCCATTACCGGTTGTAAGCCTGGCTTCAGCTACCGTATGTGCTGGACAAACCGCCACACTCACGGCCACGGCAGGTTATGCTTCTTATGTCTTCTCGTCGGGCTTGACTCAGATCGGCACCTCCAATGTAGCCGTTGGCATAGTTGGTGGAACGTACTCGGTAACGGCCATCAGCACCGCAGGGTGTTCAGCTTCAGCGACGGGTAGCATCATCATCAACACTAACCCAGTTATTACGCTGTCCTCAGCCACCATTTGCGCCGGACAAGTAGCGGTGCTATCAACTACATCGGGATATGATACCTATATCTTCTCGTCGGGCTTGACTCAATCAGGCACCTCAAACGTGGCTACGGGCACAACAGCAGGTACCTACTCGGTAACCGCCATCAGTAATGCAGGTTGTTCGGCAACGGCCACAGGTACCATTACGGTGAATCCGAATCCAGTTGTTACCCTCTCGTCGGCGACGGTTTGCGCGGGTCAATCGGCTACGTTGGTAGCCACCACAGGGTATGCAAGCTATGCTTTCTCGGCCGGGTTAACACCGGTGCCGGGTCAACCCAACATGGCCACAGGTTTGGTAGGGGGTACATACTCCGTCACGGCAACCAGCACGGAAGGTTGTGTTGGAACAGGAACAAGTTCTATCACGGTGAATCCGCTACCCGTAGTAAACTTGACCTCGGCCACTGTGTGTGATGGTCAAACGGCTAGTCTGACGGCCACGGCGGGTTATGACACGTATATTTTCTCGGCAGGCTTGACTCAAGTAGGCACCTCCAATGTGGCCATTGGTACAGTTGGTGGAACCTATTCGGTAACGGCCATCAGTACCGAAGGCTGTTCGGCGACGGCAACCGGTAGTATCACAATTAATCCGCTACCAGTTATTACGCTGTCTTCGGCCACCATTTGCGCCGGACAAAAAGCAGTACTATCGGCTACCACGGGGTATACTTCCTATCTCTTCTCGGCGGGTTTGACTCAGGTAAACTCCAATGTGGCAACAGGTACAACAGCAGGTACGTATTCGGTAACCGCCATTAGCAGTGCGGGTTGTTCGGCAACTGCTACAGGTACCATTACGGTGAACCCACTGCCAGTTGTTACCCTCTCATCAGCCACTGTCTGTGCGGGTCAATCCGCTACGTTGGTAGCCACCGCAGGGTATGCAAGCTATGCTTTCTCAGCCGGGTTAACACCGGTGCCGGGTCAACCCAACATGGCCACAGGTTTGGTAGGTGGTACATACTCCGTCACGGCAACCAGCACCGAAGGCTGTATTGGAACGGGAACAGGCAGCATCACGGTGAACCCATTACCAGTCGTTACGCTGACTTCGGCCACTGTGTGTGATGGTCAGACGGCTAGTCTGACGGCCACGGCAGGGTATGACACGTATATCTTCTCGGCAGGCTTGACTCAAGTAGGCACCTCCAATGTGGCCATTGGTACAGTTGGCGGCACCTATTCAGTAACGGCCATCAGTACCGAAGGCTGCTCGGCGACGGCGACTGGTTCTATCACGGTGAATCCGAACCCAGTCGTTACCCTGTCTTCGGCCACCATTTGCGCCGGACAAACAGCAGTATTATCGGCTACCACGGGGTATGACACGTATATCTTCTCAGCTGGGCTCACTCAGGTCGGTACGTCGAATGTAGCCACGGGCACAACAGCAGGTATCTACTCGGTAACCGCCATCAGTAATGCAGGTTGTTCGGCAACTGCTACAGGTACCATTACGGTGAACCCACTGCCAGTTGTTACCCTGTCTTCGGCGACGGTTTGCGCGGGTCAATCCGCTACGTTGGTAGCCACCGCAGGGTATGCAAGCTATGCTTTCTCAGCCGGGTTAACACCGGTGCCGGGTCAACCCAATATGGCCACAGGTTTGGTAGGTGGTACATACTCGGTAACGGCAACCAGCACCGAAGGCTGTGTTGGAACAGGAACAGGCAGCATCACAGTGAACCCATTACCGGTAGTAACCTTGACTTCGGCCACTGTGTGTGATGGTCAGACGGCCAGTCTGACGGCCACGGCGGGTTATGACACGTATATTTTCTCGGCAGGCTTGACTCAAGTAGGCACCTCCAATGTGGCCATTGGTACAGTTGGCGGCACCTATTCAGTAACGGCCATCAGTATAGAAGGCTGCTCGGCGACGGCGACTGGTTCTATCACGGTGAATCCGAACCCAGTAGTCACGCTTTCTTCAGCGACCATCTGCGCGGATCAATCGGTAACGTTAACCGCTACTGCTGGCTATGATACGTATATCTTCTCAACAGGATTGACTCAGATTGGTAACTCTAATCTGGCCACCGGTACAACGGCGGGCATCTACTCGGTAACCGCCATCAGTACGGAAGGTTGTTCGGCAACCGCCACAGGTAGCATTACGGTCAACCCAAATCCGGTCGTAACCTTGACATCCATGAGTGTTTGCGATGGTCAGACGGCCAGTCTAACAGCTACGGCAGGTTATGACACGTATATCTTCTCGGCAGGATTAACACCAGACGTCAACGTGCCTAATGTGGCTACGGGAACAGCAAACGGTGTTTATTCGGTAACGGCTATCAGCACTGAGGGCTGCTCAGGTACTGCAACAGGTAGCATTACTGTTAATCCATCCGTATCGGTAACTCTCACATCAGCAACGATTTGCACAGGTCAGGTAGGTGAGTTGGTGGCAACGCCGGGTTACGACACGTATATTTTCTCAGCGGGACTAACGCAGGTCGGAACGTCCAACGTAGCGAGCGGAACCCTGGCAGGCACCTACTCAGTAACGGCGATCAGTAACGCGGGTTGCGTAGGTATTGCTACCGGAAGCATCACGACAAATCCAACAGCAGTCGTTACACTCAGCTCGGCAACGATCTGTGCCGGTCAATCGGCAACGTTAACCGCTACTGCTGGCTTTACGAATTATGTCTTCTCGGCTGGTTTGACACTGGTGCCTGGTACGCCGAATGAAGTAGTTGGAACAGTGGCAGGTGTCTACTCCGTAACCGCCAGCACCAGTGCCGGTTGCGCAGGTTCGGCTACGGGTAGCATCACAGTCAACCCATTGCCAACGGCACTCATTACAGCAACCAGCACTACACTTTGCCAAGGCCAAAGCGCTACCTTAACCGCGAGCGGTGGCGATCTGTATACCTGGTCGACCGGTGAGCAAACGGCGTTGATCGTGGTGAATACTAGCGACGTTTATTCGGTAACGGTGAGCACCGTAAATGGATGTTTGGATATAGCCAGCATCACCATCACGGTTAATCCATTACCAGTGATCACGGTCAATTCGGCAACGGTCTGTTCGGGACAATCGGCAACGTTAACGGTAACGGGTTGCACAGGTGGTTCGGTTCTCTGGTCAAATGCAGAAACGACCGCCAGTATTCTGGTATCGCCATCGATTACCACGACCTACTCGGCAACCTGTACACTTTCCACTGGCTGTTCGTCCACAACGGCAACAAGCGTGACGGTTAACGATGTACCATCTTATACGGCAGCACCTCAGGCAGTAACAGCTACCTGTACTGGTGCGGCAGCGAACAACGATGCTCGAATTGTGTTGACAACGCTGGTGAATACCGAACGAGCTGACATTGTTGTAGGCAGCACATATGGCAGTGGCCCGGCTTATGGAGCACCAACCAACCTGACGGTAACAGCTGGAACGGTAAGCTTCACCAACCTGCCAAATCCAGGAACGAGCCAGCCCTACACCATTCGACTATATAACCCAGGTGGAAGCTGCTATACCGATGTGACCGTCATCTTAGAACCAGCCTACTGCACTTGTCCAGATCCGAAATGTGTACCGATCGTTATTCGGAAGACAAAAAGCGGAACCGTTCGGTAAGCGATAAAACAATCCCGTTTATGTAAAAGCCCAGGCAATTTGTTTGTCTGGGCTTTTTACTAATGGTGGCTTTCCATTGGTCTCCTTCAGGTAGCCAAATCACGAACCAAGCCGTTTTATATACCAAGTCTGGCTAACAAGCCGGATTAATAACGTTAGCCTGTTACATCCCCACTCTTTACTCATTAATTACTTAGTAATCATTAGAATACTCCCAGGCAGACTTTTTTAGGCAGACCGAACATAACGGCTAACCAACCTATGAAAAGCCTAAACCAAACGCTTCTGATTTATTTAGCCAAGCTCCTATTGTTGGCAAGCTCATCCGCTCTGGCACAGAAGCAGAACCTGGGAGTTTTTGAAGGGAATACTGACATCGGTACTGTATTGAAACCCGGCTCCGCGCAGTATAACCCCAAAACACACCAGTACGAACTTTCGGGTTCTGGCTATAATATCTGGTTCGACCACGATGAGTTTCATTACCTGTGGAAACGAATAAAAGGCGACTTCATTCTGTACACGCGGGCCAATCTGGTAGGTAAAGGTGTTGATCCGCACCGTAAAGTTGGCTGGATGGTTCGGAGTAGTCTCGACGGCAAATCGGCCCATATCAATGCAGCCGAGCATGGTGATGGTCTTACGTCGTTACAATTCCGGCGGACTACCGGTGCCAATACCGAAGAGGTGCGCTCAAAACTAACCCATGCCGATGTCATTCAACTGGAACGTAAAGGCAATACTTATACCATGCGAGTGGCTAAGTTTGGCGAACCCTTTGTAACCGAGCAGGTAACCGACCTGAATCTGGGCGATGAAGTATACGTCGGCTTATTTATTGGATCGCATAATAAAGACGTGCTCGAACGAGGCACCTTTCGCGATGTGCGCATTAGTGTACCCGCTCATGACGGACTCGTGCCGTACCGCGAGTATCTGGCCAGCAACCTGGAAATACTGGACGTAGCGTCGGGAAATCGGCAGGTGATTTTCAATGCCCCTAAGTCGATTCAGGCTCCCAACTGGATGCCCGACGGAAAAACGCTACTCTATAATGGCGATGGCCTGATGTATACGTTCAACCTCGCGACCGGACAACCATCTGTGCTAAACACCGGCGACGTGAAAAATAATAACAACGACCACGTGCTATCTTTTGACGGCAAAATGCTGGGACTCAGCAGTGGTGTAAAAGAATTAGGTGGATCAATTATCTACACGGTTCCATCAACAGGCGGGTCGCCTAAGCAGATTACGCCCAAAGGTCCTTCCTACCTACATGGCTGGTCGCCGGATAAGAAAACGCTGGTATTCACCGGTTCGCGCAATAACGAGTTTGACATTTACACCGTCCCTTCCAACGGTGGTCCAGAAACTCGTCTGACCGACGTGAAAGGGCTTGATGACGGCCCTGAATATACGCCCGATGGCAAATACATCTATTTTAACTCCAGCCGTACCGGAACTATGCAACTCTACCGCATGAAAGCCGATGGCAGTGAGCAGGTAGCCATCACGAACGGTGAGTTTCACGACTGGTTCCCGCATATTTCGCCCGATGGCAAATGGATCGTTTTTCTATCGTTTTTGAAAGACGAAGTGAAGGCCGACGACCATCCATTTTACAAACATGTTTACCTGCGTTTGCTGCCCATTTCGGGAGTTGGCCAACCGAAAGTGATTGCCTATATCTATGGCGGGCAGGGCACGATTAACACCCCATCGTGGTCGCCAGACAGCAAACGGGTCGCCTTCATCAGCAATACAGCCGAGAGTAGCATTAGTCCGGTTGAAAAATAGGCCCTTTGTTTCTTATCCCTAGATAAGCAAAAAGCGCTGGCTCTCGTCAGCGCTTTTATGCCTTATTGAGTTAACGTAATTAATCGACGGTTTGCTGAGCGTCTCCCCCTGAAGGAAGATCTGCTCGTCAGTGACCTAAGCTGTATTCGATTAGAAAAAGCCCGTAGGACCATCCTTAAATGGGTGTTAATTCAGATTTCTAAATTCCCTGGGCGATAGGCCGGTTTTGTTTTTAAATACCTTTGTAAAGTGCGATGGGTGCTCAAAACCAAGATCATAGGCAATTTCGCTGATTGAGTTTTCGGTACTCCACAACAAGGTTTTCGCTTTCTCCACAAGCTTTAAGTGAATGTGCTCGTAAGTTGATTTGCCCGTGTATTTGCCCAATAAATCGGACAGGTAGTTGGCGGACAGATTCAGGCGCGACGCAAAATAACCTACGTCCGGCACGCCGGATTCGATCAGCGAATGCTGAGCAAAATAATCCGTTAATAGTCGGTCAAATTTTTCAACAATGTCGTTGCTTACGCTAGTCCTTGTTAAAAACTGGCGATCGTAGAACCGGGAGCAATACCCTAAAATCATCTCCAGATTCATCAGAATAAGATTGGCAGAATGCTTATCTAAATTGTTCGACAATTCTCGTTCGATATTTTGACGGCAGTCGTCTAATACCTTTTTCTCGGCTTCTGACGTATGCAAAGCCTCATTCATGTCGTACCCAAAGAAGGAGTATTCCATTAACGCATGTCCTTTGGGACTTGCATTCAAAAAATCGGGATGGATGTAAATTCCCCAACCCGTAACCCTGTTTTCGGCAGCAGGCGATAAAATCTGATTAGGGGCCGTGAACATCAGTGTTCCTTCCGAAAAGTCGTAGGTTGTCCGACCATACATAAACTTCCCTTGTATTTCCTTGCAGGCAATGGAATACAGATCGATCCGGTAAGCAACACCCGGTTTCCGATGCGAACGATCTACCTTAGCCAGATCGACAACGGACAGTAAGGGGTGGATTGGTTTGTCGTAATGAAAAAAATCGTGCAGCTCCGCAATCGATTTGATATCTACAAATTCCATAACGTGGTCGTTTAATCCAGTTTCGGGAAAGTTAACAAAACAGGGCAAATTCAGTATTTGCCCTGTACCTATCAGAAAAAACTGCCTCCGCCAACTTCAATTCGTTGTGCATTGACAAAGCGGCTATCGTCGGAGAGCAGTGAGGCTACAAATAGGCCAACGTCTTCGGCTTCACCAAGGCGACCCAGTGCGGTCATGCCAGCAATTTGCTTGCGCTGATTTTCATCGCCCTTTCCTCCACCAAACTCTGTGTCGATCGCACCGGGTGCAACAGTATTGACTCGGATTTTCCGATCGGCATACTCTCGGGCGAAATACCGTGTCAAGCCTTCCAGTGCCGCCTTGAGAGAACCGTAAACAGCAACGCCCGGAAAAACGGCTCGAGCCAGCGCCGATGAGATATTGATGATATGTCCCCCATCAACGATCAACGGAATTAACGTCTGGGTCAGGAAAAAGACTCCCTTAAAATTCACAGTAACGAGTTGATCAAAAATAGCTTCGGTTGTATCCTGAATTCGGCTTCGTTGGGCTATTCCGGCATTATTAACAAGATAATCGAAGTTCTCCCGATTCCATTCGTTTTTCAACACTTGAAGGAGTTGTTCGCTGAACTCAGCGAATGATCCGACCTTGGCCGAATCCAATTGTAACGCAACGGCTTTGCCCCCATTCTGCTTGATTTCATGGGCTACGGCTTCTCCCTCCTCCAGATGTGTATTGTAGGTGAGAATAACGCCAATACCACGTTTGGCTGCATTCAACGCGATACTTCGCCCGATTCCCCGACTACCGCCAGTCACCAGAGCAACTTTTGTTGATTGATTTTCTATGTTCATAACTATCCTTTTTATGACACAAAATTCCCTCACTCCCTCGCCAATAAATTAAACATTTGAAGGCACGACTTATACATTTCACGGTATTTCATCCGAAAAGTGGTATTCCTATCGCCCAGTGAGTAAAAGTAATCCGCTCGTTCAGCATAAGTTGTCCAAAATGAGGTAGTTTATGGCCCAAACGAAATAGCTCCTCTGGGTTCAGTTCTTTATTTTTGACTATTCTGTACATCCTCTTCTTATAACCATGAAAAACATACCATACCTACTGTTTGTCAGCCTTGCCTTGCTTGTATTCCCCGCTTCGGCCCAGAAACGAAAAGCCGCTCCAACAGATCGCTTTGCCGGATTAGATACCACGTTTGCCCGCGTTCTGACCGACTGGAAAGCCGTCGGGTTTGCAGTCGCCGTGATCGAGAAAGACAAGGTGGTGTATGCCAAAGGCTTTGGGTACCGCGATCTGGAGAAAAAGCTACCCGTAACGTCCAACACACTGTTTGCCATTGGTTCCTGCACTAAGGCTTTCACGTCGTCCCTGATCGGGTTGCTCCAGAAGGACGGCAAACTTGAGTACGACGAACCTGTAACCAAGTACCTTCCCACTCTAAAGTTTTTTAGTAATGATCTGACCAACAGCATAACCGTTCGCGACATCATGTGCCATCGTACGGGACTACCTCGTCATGATGCTTCGTGGTACTTCAGCTCCACTCCTTCTGGCGACAGTCTGCTGAGCCGAATCCAGTACATGGAGCCATCCGCTCCTCTGCGCCAGCGTTGGCAGTACAACAACTTCATGTTTTTAACGCAGGGGGTATTAACCGCAAAATTGACAGGCAAATCCTGGGAGAGCAATGTGCAAAACCGTATTCTGGAGCCACTGGGTATGACCAGTACCGACCTTAGCGTAATTGACATGGCCAAGCAGGAAGACGCATCTCGTGGTTATGAGGTCAAAAAAGACAGTCTGATCCGAAAAATGTCGTATTACAATATCAGCGGCATGGGCCCAGCCGGAAGCATCAATAGTAGCGTAATGGATATGGCCAAATGGGTCAGCATGTGGATCAACGGGGGCAAGTTTAAAGGCAAAGAGATTTTACCTGCGTCTTACGTAAAAGAAGCGATCACCTCGCAAATGGTCATTTCTGGAGCCCTACCGGAGAAAGAACACCCCGATCTGTATATGTCCAATTACGGATTTGGCTGGTTTCTGGCTTCGTATAAAGGCCATTACCGGGTCGAACATGGTGGCAACATCGACGGATTCAGTGCCAGCACCAGCTTTTTCCCGAGCGATAGTGTGGGCATCATTGTTCTGGTGAATCAGAACGGTTCAGCGGTACCGGGCATTGTACGCAACATATTGGCCGACCGAATGCTGCATATGCCTGCTTATGACTGGAATAAAGATCGATTGGCCGCTGTCAAAAAAGCCAGAGTAGCCGCCAAAGACGCTGAGAAAAAAGCCGTCGATACGCGCAAAAAAGGAACTAAGCCATCACATAAACTAACCGATTACGCCGGTACGTATATGCATGAAGGGTACGGCAAATACGTTGTCCGGCTAGTCAATGATTCATTGTTTCTGCAGACAACAACCCAAAAATTCTGGCTCGATCATTACCACTACGACACGTTTCGGATTTTCGAGACTGAGGGTGGAATCGATACAACTGATAGCTCTCCTATACGCTTTCAGTTCACCACCAATATAGCTGGCGATATTGACGCCATTGCCATTACAGGTCTGGAATCATCGATCAATAAGCCATTGCAATTCAACCGGTACACACCGCCCAAACAGATTAGCGCCAGTGAACTGAAAAAATACGTGGGCGAGTATGAGTTAAGTGGCGTAACCATAACAACCGCGCTTCGGGGCGACCAAACCCTCTTTGTCATAATGCCGGGCCAGCCTGAATATGAATTGACATACACCGGCAATCACACATTCGCGATCAAAAAATTAAGCGGCTATACGGTCCAGTTCGACACGAACGACAAAGGAGAAATCATTGCCATGACCTCCATACAACCCAATGGCAATTTTAAAGCAACCCGAAAAGCCGCTAAGACCATCACTGAGACGAAAAACTAACCATGAAAACCAATCTCTTTTTCGTCATTATCGCATTGGCAGCTGCCTTTTCCGGTTGCTCATCATCCGACACCAAAACGACGTCGGCTACCCACCAAGCCCGCTTCGTTTCCGTCGCCGACAGCGTCAGGCTTGAAATACTCGACTGGGGTGGCGAAGGTCAGCCGCTGGTGTTCCTAACGGGCTTTGGCAACACGGCCCATGTCTTTGATGAGTTTGCGCCCAAATTCACCGATCAGTACCACGTTTATGCCATTACGCGTCGGGGTTTCGGGCAATCGTCCAAACCTAAAACAGGCTACGATATGGGTACGCTGGCGCATGATGTTCTGATTGCACTTGATTCGTTACACATTCCGAAAGCCCTGCTGGTGGGCCATTCCATTGCCGGCGATGAGATGAGCAAATTCGCTTCATCGTATCCAGACCGGGTGGATAAATTGGTTTACCTCGATGCGGCCTACGATCGCTCCAATATCCTGCAACTATTCGCCAAACTTCCTCCTCAACCAACTCCAACCGCAAAAGACTCTGCATCAGTGGCTAACTTCAGCCGAGGGATAGAAGAAATTACGGGCGTATCGATGCCGGCCGAAGAAATCCGGGAAACGGCTATTTTCTCAAAAGAAGGTAAATACTTACGAGACGTAACGCCTGAATTCGTTTTCCCGGCTACCTTATCGAAGTTAGAGCGCCCTGATTACCGTCATATTTACTGTCCGGCGCTGGCGATTTATGCTCGACACAGTACTGTCCGTGGTGACTTTCCGTGCTATGATCGGTTTGATTCTACCGACCGTAAGAAGGCCATAGCCGCCTTTCCTATGATGACGAAATTTACTACCGATCAGGAAAATCTTTTCCGAAAAGAGGTAGCAAAGGGTACAGTTACGGGGATCAAAGACGCGAACCATTACCTGTTTATCTCGCATCCTGCCGAAACGGAAAAGCTGGTCCGGGATTTTCTGAAATAGCTTTCCTGTTTAGCCCAAAATGGTGAGTTTTTGTCATTCCGACACCAGGAGGAATCTCAAGCTTGACCAATACACAACGTTGAGATTCCTCCTGGTGTCGGAATGACAAAAAACCAGTTAATCAAAGTCATTATTAGAAAGTTAAAAACAGGCTCGTTATTTTAGGGCTATCACAAAAAACTGTACCACGGTTTACTACTACACTTAAACAAACCGTGGCGCAGCTTTTGGCGAAAGTCCTGTATTCCATAAGCAACCTGTTCCTCTTTCTGTATGAAAACCCGATTTCTCATTTGGCTTGGCCTTGCTTTCTCGCTAAACTGTCTAGGCCAAAGCCGCCCGGCCTCATCAACCGCCTACGACGTACTCATTCGCAATGGTCTTATCTACGACGGGTCGGGCCAGAAACCTTACCAAGGCGATGTAGCTATTCGCGCTGATCGTGTTGTAGCCGTTGGCAAGCTAACCAACGCGAAAGCCACCACCGTCATCGACGCAGACGGCATGGCGGTAGCACCAGGCTTCATCAATGTTCTCTCGCACGCGGGTAGCCATTTGCTTAAAGATGGGCATTCCATGAGCGATCTAAAACAAGGCATAACCACCGAAGTGTTCGGCGAGCTTTCCTGGGGGCCCGTCAACCCCGATAAATTACCCTTCTTACAGAGCAGTTGGTTAAAAGCACAAGGCCAAACCTACGACTGGACAACTCTGGAAGGGTTCATGCAAAAGCTTGAACGAAAAGGGGTCACCCCAAATTTTGCTTCCTATGTGGGCGCGGGCGAAGTACGGATGATGGTACTCGGCGAAAACGACGTAAAACCGACCCCGACGCAACTCGCACAGATGCAAACGCTGGTTCGGCAAGCTATGGAAGGGGGAGCCTTGGGCGTAACCACGATGCTTATTTATCCACCCAATACGTTTGCGAATACCGATGAGCTAATTGCCCTCTGCCGTGAAGCGGCCCGCTACAAAGGCCGGTACATCGTGCACATGCGAAGTGAGGCCGATCGACTCGAAGAGGGCATTCAGGAACTGATCCGAATCGGTAAAGAAGCTAAAGTGCCCGTTGAACTCTATCATTTCAAAGCCAGCGGAGTACGCAACTGGCCCAAAGTCGACAAAGCCATTGCCTTGATTAATAACGCCCGACAACAAGGGCAGGACGTTACCGCCAATATGTACACCTACACGGCCGGCGGAACCGGCTTAACCAGTTGCCTGCCGCCTTATGTCTTCAACGGCGGTTTTCTGGCAGGTTGGAAACGCCTACAAGACCCCGACGAACGGCGAAAAATTGCGCAGGAGGTGCATCAGCAAACCCAGCCCTGGGAGAACATGTTTCAGTTAGCCGGTTCAATGGATAATATTGTGCTGGCCGGTTTTGAACAGGATTCGCTCAAAAAATACGAGGGAAAAACACTGGGACAAGTAGCGGCCATACGGGCTAAAGACCCACTGGAAACGGCAATGGACTTGATTGTGCAGGACAAAAGCCGGGTTGGGACGCTTTACTTTCTAATGTCGGAAGAGAATGTTAAAAAAGAAATTCGTCAACCCTGGGTGAGCTTTGGGTCTGATGCGGGTTCGGCTACGATTGCCGATACGCTGGCGGGAAAGGGGCATCCGCGCGAGTTTGGCAACTTCGCCCGGCTGCTGGGTAAATATGTTCGGGAAGAAAAAGTCATCTCGCTCGAAGAGGCCGTCCGACGACTAACCAGTTTACCGGCCACCAATCACAAACTCACCAATCGGGGCTTCCTAAAACCCGGTTATTTTGCCGATGTGGTAATTTTCGACCCTACTACCATTGCCGACAAGGCCACTTACGAAAAACCCTTTCAGTACGCCGTCGGGGTCGAGCACGTTTGGGTCAACGGCAAACAGGTCTTGCGGAACGGCGAGCATATGGGGGTGTTACCAGGCCGTGCTTTGTGGGGGCCGGGTAAAAAAAAAATCCGTTGACCAATATACCTGGCAATTCTCCCGCTCATTAGGCACCCCACCCCAACCGACGCGTCGGTTGGGGTGGGGTAGAATATGGAACTCCTAAACAACCGGCAACTTCCACCCATTATGGTAATGAGCCGCTATCAGCGCGTTGGCTTGTGCATCATTCTTAAAGCCTTTGGCGGCAGCATCCCAATACACTTTCCGGCCTGTTTTATAGGCAATGTTGCCCATGTGGGCGTTAATGGCAGCAATGCTGCCAGTTTCAATGCCGCACTTAAGCAGGCTGGCATCGTTCGCTTTGATGGCGCTGACAAAGTTTTTCGTGTGCTCGTTCAGGTAATCGCCATTGCGGGCCTGATTGGGGAGGGCATCTACTTTATAGCTCTTAACTCCGTTCTTTGTTTGGGTTTCGGGCAGTAACGACCAACCATCCCGATTCAGGACCAACGTTGCGTTGTTGCCAATGAACGCAATGCCTTCGGTTCGGCCATAGTTACCGCCGTCGATGCCCGTTGCATGTTCCCACAGCATGTTGAAGCCGTCATATTCATAGACCGCCTGTAGCGTATCTGGCGTTTCGGAAGCATCGTCGGGATAAGCGAGTTTGCCGCCCGACGCCATCACCGATTTGGGGGCTTTCGCATTCATGGCATAGAGCGCAATGTCTATTTCATGCACACCCCAGTCTGTCATTAGGCCGCCCGCATAATCCCAGAACCAGCGGAAATTGAAATGGAATCGGTTCGGATTGAAGGGTCGTTTGGGGGCTGGCCCCAGCCACATGTCGTAGTCGACACCAGCGGGGGGTGCGCTATCGGGGAGAACCGGTACGGGATTCATCCAACCCTGATACGCCCATACTTTCACCAGACGAATATTGCCCAGCTTCCCCGACCGGATGTATTCAATGGCTTTTTCGTAGTGCGAACCGCTACGCTGCCACTGGCCAACCTGGACAATTTTGTTGTATTTCTTCGCTGCCGATAGCATCAGATTACATTCTTCAATGCTGTTGGCTAATGGCTTCTCCACATACACGTGTTTGCCCGCCGATACCGAGTCGATCATGGCCATGCAATGCCAATGGTCGGGCGTGCCAATGATGACGGCATCGATATCCTTATTTTCCAGCAGCTTCCGATAGTCTTTGAAGAGTAGCGGTTTATTTTTTTGCATCACCTGCACATCGGCCGCGCGTTTGTCCAGCACACTCTGATCAACATCGGCCAGAGCGACACACTCTACATCACTCATCAACAAATGCGAGCGTAGGTCCGACCAACCCATGCCGTTACAGCCAATCAACCCAACCTGAAGCTTATCGTTCGGGGAAATCGTTTTGCGCTGACTGGCAATGGCCTCCAGACTAGGCAAGCTAATCAATCCCGCTCCAGTAGCGGTCATGGCTGAGTTTCGTAAAAAATTCCTGCGTGAAGTTTTCATACTGTATCGGGGTTTAGAACGGGCTTGACGATGCCTATCTACCAAAGCAAGACAGGTCATTTACCTAATATTTTCTGAATACTTTTCGACAGGATTTACAAGATTGACAGGATTGATTTTGCTATCAAAAAATCCTATCAATCTTGTAAATCCTGTCGAAAATCCTTTCTATACTCAGTTTACCTACCATTCGATAAGTCATCTTAAAACCCTTATAGCGAAAGAATTACATTCGATAAGGATCAAAACAGATGTGGTATGAGCGCTCCTCAACCTTCTTTCCATCCGCCTTACGACATCCACCTGCTTTGGGGGCAGGCCATCGACTTACTCGTTTTGCTGGAACTGGACCAGACTGATGTTGACGATTATCTCGATGGGCTCGACGCTAGTCGGAGGGTGAGTTACCAGTTCATTCCCAGCTTTTTACCCACTGCCGATCTAAAAATTACGTTCAAAAATGATGGTACAGTCGATCGGCCTTCCTGCCTGATCGAACTTGCGAATACACCCCCAGGTGATTGGTTCAATCTGATCAATAATTTCCTGGTTTCCGTGGTGGTCACCGATAGCACCAACCCTGCTAAGGTGTCCGTCACGCAAACGGCCATCCGGATTCACATTCATAAATCAATACAGGACGTCTGGATAACACCCAGTCCGTTAACGGTTTATCAGGACATGGATAGTGCCCGATTCTGTGTCTATGCGCTGTTCGATGATGGTGTGGTCGCTGAAATTGGAAATTTGTTCGAAGGGGATAACGGCGACGAAATCGATTATTCGATCACCAACCCGATCCAGCTCAAATGGAGTTCATCAACCGCAGGACTAATCGATTCCGATGGGGAGATTACACCCGTGCAGGACACACAGGACCATGACGTTACGCTTAAGGTGACTTATGGTACGCAAACCTTCACCAGAACGGGAACGGTCCGCATGTCAGACGTTTTAAACGCTAATCAGACGGCCATCCGTGTTCGGGAGGTGGCTAATAGCGAATCGCCGGGTTTTGCCAAACTCAATCAGGTTCCCAATATTCTGTTCTTACCCGAAGGATTCACGGATGTAGGTGACTTCAACCGGCTTGTCGACAATTACGTGGCAGACCTGATTGGCAATAAGATAACAGCTCCGTTTAACTGGCTCAAGGGTTCTATCAATTTCTGGTCGGCGTTTGTGCCTTCGCGCGAGAACGGTATTACACACCGGGGTATGCTGGAGGTTATCGAAAATCCGCGCGAAACAGGAGATAATGGCCCTACCATGCGGGGCGTTAAACCGACAAAAGCCGTTAAACCCGACGATGAAGACGCCAGTACCTGGGAGTTCGAAAATCTGCTTTATTACGTAGGATTCCCGGTAAAGGGGGATGAGACCCTAAGTGATTTCCAGCTCAAGTTTCGCTGGGAGCAGACTACCCTGCTTAGCTCCATCCAACTGAGTGTACTCTTCCCGGACCCGGACGGGGATACGGACCAGCCCAACAACTACGATCTGATAACCCTCTGGAAAAGCAGCGTTGACCGGCGGCTACCCGACGCTAAGGACTCGGCCTTTGGAGTCACTGTAAATGACTATATCGCCTTCGATAATGATGGTGATTATCGCGATGTCAACTTCGATCAACGTCGGGTTCAGCGCCGTTTTTTAGATGGCTTTCTGGGTGGCCTCAAAGACCGAAAAAACAACCCTGTCGGGCCAGTTTTTGTCAGGGGCACAGCAACAACATCGCGCGGAAAAGACTACGACAATATTATTTTTCTGGTAGCCGACACACAGGGAGGCCGTGAGCAGAATGCCAATGGGTATCTATTTATCTTGCTGGATGATGATGGTTCGCCAACACTACCGGGGACGTTGGCCGATAACAGAGTTTCAGCGGCTCCCGTCAGTATTCCCGCCAAATTGCCCTTAGAACAGAAGGCTGTGCTGACGCATGAGTTAGGCCACTCATTCGGGTTAGGCGATGAGTATGGAGAGTCAACTCCCGACGACGATTACGACAACAGATATGTTGGTAGTTCGAAAGTAGCATCGTGGCCGTTTGCCAGATACCAGAAGCCCGCTTACTTTACAGATGGCGATAGTAATGTTCAGCCCAAGGTAGATTTTGAACGACCTAGCTCCCATGGGCCCGAGCCTACCGAAATAGATGCCTACCGAATTAAATGGCGGTATCATCGCACCCGGAAAGCGTCATTGGTTTCGTCTCCATCGTTTGCGAATAATACTCTAACCGTCACAGCCAACGATCCCAGTGTACGATTTTCACCGGGCGAAACGGTTTTCCTCCGCAAACGACGCATTAACCGACAGGTATTGCGCCTGAAAAACACTGACTCTACAAAGCGTGCCGATATTATTAGTCCAACGACTTTCCCGAAAGGCTATCTATTAAAACGGCATACGGTACTGCAAGTTAATGCGGCCAGCAATAAACTGACTATAAAACCCCAATCGGGATCGGGTAGCCAGCAGGAGCTTGAACTGGTAGCTGGGCAAGCCGATTTTTTCAAGAAAGGTGAGCGTGTCCGCATTTATCGCGAGCGAGCCTCTGATCCGATTCAAACCATTATCCGAACGCCTTCGCCGACTGATCCAGACCATGACACCATAGCAATTTTGCTATCGCCCGCCCTCAAGGTCGAATCGGTTACCAACGCGCAAGTAGTCCTGTCCATTCCTACGGGAACTCTGCAAACCGAACTCCAGATACTACAAGCCGACGAAGAAATGCTCCTATATGCGCCTATAACTGCCGATGGAGCAACCGCTCAGTATCCGTATGCTGAGTTGATTAGCCGACCGATTCTAGATTATCTGAACACGAACCCTTACGCGCTGAATGCGAACAAGGCACACAAGGAAATTATTGATACCAGCGACATTCAAAACTCGTCACTTCCGAGTTCACTAGTGCCCTGCTGCTCACGCCGAAAGAAAGAAATCGTGGCTGTATATTCAGGTGGAGCGCGGACTCACGGGGACATTTATCACCCAACCGCACAATGTATGATGAACACCAGCTCGACGGGTAAGAAGGAGAAAAGGCACTACATCGAGCTGTGTGCGGTGTGTCGATACACTCTGGTGAACATGATTAGTCCAGCCAGTTTCAGAAAATTCGATGAAGATTACATGAACCGGAAAATCTATCCGACCTGACGGTGCCCCAAACCGTATACTCAAAAGCTGCACGAGCCTACCAGTTAATCAACTAACTTCCAGTGCTTTACCCAACTCAACTGTATGAACGCTCCATCCGTCCAGTTTCGTCCGGCAGTCGATGTTCATTTGCTTCGGGGGCAGTCGTTCCAGATTTTGAGTGATCCACCCACCGATCCTAGTGGCCCTTTCTTCACGCAGCTTCTTGACGTCGATGAAAGTGCCCTCAATCAGCATCCGAACAGCAAGTATGATTTCTACTTCAGCTTCGTTAAAAACAAAGCCGCTGACTTAGGTATCCATATTTCCAACCCGAGCACGAACCCACGGAAACCCAATTGCCTGATCACGCTGGACGCCACCGAACCCGCCGACAAGAAGAACCGCATCCGCAACTTCTATCTTTTTGTTCGGAGTGAGGACTCCGACGATAGTTCTAAACGGGAAACCGCCCTTCGGATTCACATCCATAATTCCATTTCGGAGGTCTGGATTGCCCCGAATCCACTGACCATTTACCAGGGCTTATATTATCGGGCTACCCTTTACGCCCGATTTGATGACAATTCGGTAGCCATGGCTGGTAATAGTATTCACACAGGCAATCGCGGCTCCATTTCTACCTATAACATTTCCCCGCTTATTGACGTAACCTGGACATCCGACCTGATTCGTCCGGGCGAAAGTACCATCCGGCCTGCAGGCTTTAGCGGCACCCATGCGATATCGGCCGAAATCACGTACAATGGGATTACTCATACCGCAACGGCTCAGGTCATTATCTCGGATTTACTCACGTCGGCCACCCCTTTGCGCGCCGAACTGGTTTCCACGGGCCTTAGCCCCGGCTTCAGTAAGTTGAATGAGGCCACCAACGTTCTTTTCCTTGCCGATGGTTTCACCGCCGATCAGGACTATGCCTTTAAGGTGCTTATTCTGGATTACGTAGCTGATCTGGTCAGCAAAAAAATAACCTCTCCTTTCAACTTACTCAAAGGAGCCATTAACTATTGGATGGTCTTTGTTCCCTCGCGTGAAAGCGGGGCAACGTCTTTCGGAGAATTGATTGTTAACGAAGCACTTACTCCGGTTGGCACGACCTATCTGGAAGGCTACCCGGTTCCGTCTATTGTCGATCCAGAAAGTAGCTCTGTGTCAGACTGGGGAATCCGAAACCTGCTCTACTACGTCGGGTTGCCCATCCTGCAAACAGGCAATGCTACCTACGAGGAAATCGGCAACTTGTGGAAAGCCACAACCTTGCTGAGTTCTGCCCAGGTGGATCAACTGACCAGCAGCCGGACCGAGCTGATCGATCTGTGGCAGACACTTTCGCAAAGACGCTTGCCCGAGCCTCGCGATACAGCGCTGGGAGTAACGATCAATGACTATACAGCCGCCTTTACGGATCATGACTACAACCTGATTAATCTGGACTCAACCCGAACACAGCGGGATTATCTGGACGATTTTTTTGCTGGATTGCGGGACCCCGACGGCAACCTGATCGGCACAACCTTTATTCACTCACCCAGCTCAACCCCCGACCCTACCTTGCCACGAGGAAAAGACTGGGATAACATCATTATTATAACAACCTCGAAACGAGGACGCGCCCAAAATCTGGATGGGTACATGTTCGCCAACATCGGTGATGAATCGACCGAACGACTGACTGGTGATTTCGGCACGATACGCGTAGCGATGGAACCGCCCGACATACCGATCAAATTACCGTTAGATGCCAAAGGAACCATTACGCATGAGTTGTGCCACTCATTCGGACTGGGCGACGAATACGGCGAATCCCCGCCATTTAACAGTTATCTGAACAAACCCGTCAATGCCTCACTGGTTGCCGACTGGCCATTCGTCCAATACACCGGCTCAGGCGCCGATTTGGATATTTTTAGTAACGTACAGACCAAAGACGATTTGCTGGTTCCGGTTTCGGGGGGAGATGGAAAACCTCGCATACAACCCTACCATATCAAATGGCGGTATCATCGCATTCAGACATGTGCTACTGTTACCGCCCTTTCGGTTAATGCGAATACATTGTTATTAACAGTCAAAACTGGCCAGGCAACTCCATTTGCAACAGGCAACACTGTGTTTTTGCGCAAACGGAAGAAAAACGAAAAACTCTATACGCTGTCAGACTTTGGCTCAACGATACGATTATCGGTAATTCTGGATCCCGATCCGGTTCCGCCTGCCTTTATCGATATATGTGAGATTGAGTCTATTGAGTTGGCAACGGATACACTCCGGGTAAAAACGCGCGTGGGTTTCCCCCCGGTTGACGCCTTTCAGGACATCCGGCTGGAGAGCGGGAAAGCAGCCCTGGTGCATGTCGGTCAAAAAATTACGATTCAGGAAGCGCCCGCTATCGGATCGATTTATACGGTTATTCGAAATCCGCCTAACAAGGTTCAATATGCCCTATCTCCTTTAGTAACGATTGCGAACGTCGATCCGGTCAACCATCAGCTTACACTCACCATCGCTGCCGATTTTCCGGATTTCCTGAAAACGCTGACGCCGAACGACGATGTGCTGGTTTACCGCCCCATCGATATGCCCGAAGGCAGTCGCTCCGCCGATTATCCGCATGCTGAACTGATTGCCCAACCGGTGCTCAACTACCTGCTGGCGAATCCATATCCATTCAATGCCGACAATACGCCCGACCATAATGAACTGATTGACAAGACGTCCAATTCACGGATTCCAGGTCAGTTAGTCCCGTGCTGTTCCAGCCGGAAGCCGGAAATTATTGGATTATATTCCGGTGGGGTTGGCTATCATGGTGGCATTTATCACCCCGCAGCAAAATGCATGATGCGGACCGAAATGGATGGGGATAAATTCATTGAACTCTGTGCGGTATGCCGCTACACGCTGATCAACCAGATTGATCCGACCAAGTTTGCCGAGTTTGATAAGGATTACATGGCCCGGAACATTTATCCCGACTAAGCAATGGGAACGTTAGAAGAACTCAGTAAACACCTCGCATTGGCCATTCGCCCACTGCAGGACGCCGTGACCGACCCCGACCGGTTCCGAATTTTCCTGTACCGACTAGGCTGGAGCGTTACAAACATCCCTCCCTCCTATACCAACCTGGGTACGGCTGTTGAAGCAGCCACTACGACGCTGGAGGACCTGCTGACCAATCCGGACCCAACAAAAGCACTGGCTGTTCTGGGCAAAGTCAAGGCAGTTTACGCGGCCATCAACGCCATTTCCGAAGCGCCACCGGGCATAGGTGATGTTTCGACCTTCCTGTCCGAAATACGCGAGCGGCTGTTCGAGGTGTTAGTCGTTGATTACCTCACCGATGCCTGGCCATTTCTGCTGAATTTCTTCAAAATGACGGGTGTCATTGAGCAGATTGCCATTCCGGCAACCGCCGATGATAGCCGTCCGTCGTTTATTCGGTTCAAATTCAACTGGGATCGAATTCCGCAAATCCTGACCCAGCCCGACCGGCTTCCTGAGTTCATTTACGGCTGGGGAACACCCAACTTCAATTTCGAACTAGTTGCCGAACACCTTTTAGAGCTGCTGTACGCCCTGCGGATTCCGGTTTCACTGGCAAGGGTCGATGCCGAAACGGGTTATCGGTATCTGGATTTTACGACCAACAATCCCCGCAACCCAATCGTACGGCAATTGATCCGGATTCCGTTCGCCTACCTCAACATCGACGGTCAGGATCAGGATTTAGGACTGGCCATTCTGGATTTACCGTCGGTCAATGGTAAACTCCCAGGACTGATTATCCAGCCCGCGCTACCAGCCGAAATTACGGGTCCAACACTCCGGGTTCGGGAAGATGTGAATCTGGTGATCAAAGTCGGTTCCAACATTGCCTCGCTGTTCGGTATCCTGATTCGGCCCGATGATATTTCGGTCAAGTACCCGTTCCAGGATGGGCAGCTTCCATCGGCCGGTTTCGGAGCTGGCATCGAGTATGCTCCGGCGCAAACCCAAACCTTACTTGGCGATGCCAACGCGACCCGACTGGAACTGAAAGGTGGTAGTCTGGCATTCAGTTTTCTGTTCAACGGCAACGACCCTGAACTGAAAATAGGTGGTAGCCTGAACGATTTTGCGCTGGTGCTCAAAGCCAGTGATGCCGACGGTTTCATCAGAAAACTCATCGGTTCGGGCGAAACCCGAATGCCCTTTACGCTTGGCTTCGAGTGGTCTAACAAGCACGGCATCAAGTTCACGGGGGGCGGTGGTTTCGAAGTTGCTGTTTATCCGCACCTTGTCCTCGGACCCATTTCGATTGACGAACTCCTGATTCGGCTTCACGGCGAAACCCCTGTAAAACCAACCGACAAACCGGCCGCCAGGCTCGAAGTAGGGGCTAGTCTGAAAGCCAGCCTGGGGCCACTGACCGTCGTGGTGCAGAACATCGGTATGGCCTTTACGATGACCTTTGCCGGAGGAAACGCGGGACCATTCGACGTTGGGCTGGGCTTTAAGTCGCCATCAGGCGTAGGACTTTCGGTCGATGGAGGAGGCTTTACGGGAGGTGGATTCCTGAACTACGACGACGTCAAAAAAGAATACAGTGGAGGGTTGGAACTGACATTCTCCGGTACCATTTCGGTCAAAGCCATTGGCATTCTGACCACCCAAATGCCCGATGGGAGCGATGGTTTCTCGTTACTCATCCTGATCACGGCCGAGTTCACCCCTATACAATTGGGCTTTGGGTTCACGCTCAACGGCGTGGGCGGCTTGCTGGGTCTGAACCGAACCTACCTGCTCGACGAACTACGGAAGGGTGTTTACGACAGTTCGCTCGACACGATTCTGTTCCCTCAAAACGTCGTTGCTAATGCCACCCGCATCATCAGCGATCTCAAGCGGATTTTCCCGCCCCAGAATGGTCATTTTCTGATTGCACCCATGGCCAAAATCGGTTGGGGAACGCCCACGTTGATCAGTATTGAGTTGGGTCTGCTGCTCGAAATTCCCCGTCCGGGTTTTGCCGTGATCGGAGTGCTGCGGGTCAACTTACCTGACGAACGAACGGCCCTTGTGAAGATTCGGGTCAACTTCGTTGGGTATGTCGATTTCGATAAAGGGCAAATTTCCTTCGATGCGTCGCTGATCGAGTCGCGTATCCTGACTTTCCCGCTAACGGGCGACATGGCGCTGCGGCTTTACTATAAAGAAAACGCCAACTTTCTGGTTTCGATGGGCGGTTTTCACCCGTCGTACACGCCCCCGCCTATGGGTTTGCCCGCGCTGAAGCGGTTGAGTCTGGTCATTTTTTCGGGCGATCCAAGCTTGAAAGCTGAAGCCTATCTGGCCGTTACGTCGAACACGGTGCAGTTCGGCGGAAAACTCGAATTGTATGCCGGAGCCAGTGTCTTTAACGTCTACGGTTTTCTGTCGCTCGACGTGCTGGTTCAGTTCTCGCCCTTCTATTTCATTGCCGACATAACGGCCATGCTGGCTGTTCGGTCGGGTTCATCGACTCTGTTCAGCGTCAAGCTGCATCTGACGCTCGAAGGGCCAACGCCCTGGCATGCGCTCGGAGAGGCCTCGTTCGAGATTGGCTTTATTTTCACGGTCACGATTACGGTCCACATCGACAAGACCTTCGGCGAAAAACGAAATGACCTGTTGCCACCCGTCAACGTACTGGATCAACTGATGACCGCGTTGAACGAAGCCAGTAACTGGAAAGTTGATTTACCCACTGGTAATCAGCACGTTTCTTTACGTGAGTTCCAACAAGACCCGCAACACCCCATCCTGCACCCATTCGGGACATTAAGTGTACGTCAGAAAGTGGTGCCGCTTCGACTGGAAATTGCCCGCTTTGGCTATCAGCAACCCGATGGCCCCCGCCGGTTCGATTTTACCAGTGTCAGCGTGGGTAATACGACCACTACACCGACTGATGCTGACTACGAAAAAGAGGAGTTTGCGCCCGCGCAGTTCATTCAATTATCGGACGCCGAAAAGCTCTCCCGGCCCTCGTTTGAACCGTTCGATGCTGGCCTTCGCCTGGGTGGATCATCACAACCCAACAGTGATTACGCCGTCGGTCTCGATGTGGCCTACGAGCTGATTTATGTCCCTGAGAAACAGACCCCCAAACGGTTAAAAATGGATCATGGTCTGTTCGATCTGTATCTGGGCACCAACGCCATAGCCCGGTCGCCACTAGCCGAAGCCAAGAAAGTACCGTCGGTGCTAGGCGCAGAGAAAGTCAGCATCCGCCCCGAGACATTTGCCGTCGCCACCACCGATACGTTGCAACTGCATGAGCAGTTAGTCTTTGATACCGAAACCGAAGCAAAGGTAGCCCTGAGTACTCTGATTCGTCAGAACAGCACCTTAGCCGACACCTTGCAGGTGCTCCCTGCTTATCTGTTGAATTGAGTAGAGTTTGTACATCAATGTTGATCATAGTTTGAAATTACGGTCAACACTACCAAGCCTCCAATCAATACAGAGTATTCGTTAAGTACCGATTAGATTGATTTTCAGGATTAAAACGAGCATTTTTTGCCCCGTCAGGGGCTTAACAGCGTAGCGTCGGTAGTTAAAAAAGGGGACTCCTTTTCCTGCGTGCCGTCAGGTACGCAACCGGTCGCGTACCTGACGGCACGCTGATTGAACTGGAAATAACTTGATCTACCGACGCTCGCTGTTTAATCCCTACGGGATGCGTTGCTCGATCAATTTGTGGAAACCTATAAACCGGAGCACTACGACGTAATTCGAAACTACGCCGAACAACAACCACTAACCTCCTTGCCATGACCTTAGCTCGATATACATTTTTGCCCTGGTTGCGCCGGGGAATTGCCAATCAGCTTACGCAGGCCCCTACGCAGGCACGGGCGCAGTTGGCGGTCAGTTTGGTTGTCAATGGCGACACGGCTCATCCGATCAGCAAACAGGTGAGCCTCGTTGGGCCGGGTGATGTCGTGGGGATCAACCCGCAGATGATTGTTCGGACGGAGCCGCGTAATTCAATCACCGATTTCGAACCCAACTACCTGGCCTTCATTGAGTTTTACGATGAAGGTTTCCCCTGGCAATACTCGCCCGATCTGGTACAGACCAACCACCGGCTTACCCCCTGGCTCACGCTGATGGTGTTGAAAGAGTCGGAGTTCGATAACGTAAATCTAGGTAATAGTCCGCTGGCAGCCATTAACCTGAAAGTCGCTCGACAGGAGGTCCTGCCCCCTCCTACCGATGTCTGGGCCTGGGCACATGTCCACCTCAACCAGCCCATCGACCATCCGGGCAACCAACCCAACCTGACGCAACTGGACACCTTATTGACGAACTCTCCTGACCGGGGAACGTCGCGAATTCTGTGCCCACGGCATCTGGAACCGAACACCGCCTACCACGCCTTTCTGATTCCAACTTTCGAGATCGGGCGAAAGGCGGGGCTGGGCGAACCTGTTGCCGATACCGATCCGGCCCTGACCTTTTCCTGGTCCAGCGACGAAACCGCCGAGAAGCCTTACCCAATATATTACCGCTGGTTTTTCCGCACGGGCGCCGGAGGTGATTTCGAATCGCTGGTGCGGCTGCTCCAACCCCGCGACATGGACAAGCGCGTAGGCATTCGGGATATGGATGTGCAGGCTCCCGGCTTTGGCATGGGTTCCGTGTCGGTAACGCCCGATAATACAGTGGGATTGGAAGGTGCCCTGCTTGCTCCTACCACCGAACGCAAACCCAAAACACCGCTCGATTCGGTCAGTGATTTCCCCGAAAAAGTACAGCCCATTGTTAACCTGCCCGAAGAGATTCTGGCGGCTAATCCCAATGCCGATCCGGTTGTCAGTCCGCCATTGTACGGCAAATGGCATTCGCTGATTAGTCGGTTGAGCCTTGATCCGGACGCTCAAAACTGGGTTCATGAATTGAATCAGGACCCGCGCTATCGGGCTCCGGCAGGCATGGGAACGCTGGTCGTGCAAAAAAATCAGGAAGACTACATGCGGAAAGCCTGGCAACAAATCGGGGATGTGCTATCGGCCAATCAGAAGATCCGATTTACGCAACTGGCCATGCTCACCAGCGCGCGGCTTCATCAAAAACACATCGCTCCCTTAGATGATAACCTGCGGCTGGCGGTCACCAGTCCAGTTCACAAAAAAATATTGGGCGGCACCTCAACCGTTCAGTATTTGGTTCAGCAAAGTCTATTGCCATCCTCTGCCCTGAGTGGTGCCTTCCGAAAACTGGTACGCCCGAACGGACTGGTTGCCAAACGATTGTCGGTCAGTACACCTATCGACAGTGTCAAAGGGATTATTCAGGCGTTGAATGTGGGGAAGCTCACCGCAGCCCCACCCAAAGCGGTTCCCACCCAAGACCAAACCTTACTGGAACCGATTGCCAAACTGCTCGATTTTAATCCGAAAGTCATAACAAGAATACCAGCAAAGCCCGTTTTTGTGCTGGCTCAAGCCGGAAAAGTAGTGCGGGGAACAACTACCACTGTTCAACGGGACAATGCAACGGTGGCCAATTTCCGAAAAGCCCTGATTTCGTTTCACACGGTATTGACCCAGACCGTGGCTCTTCCACCTACCCGGCAACCTGCACCTGTGCCAACCATGAGCCAGAAACTGGTTGATGCGCTAAACCCACGGATCAGCTTTCCGCTTCGGGTGTTGCCGGGAATTAGTAAAGGAGACAAAAAGCCTGAAAAAGTGTCCAGGGTGATGGCGTATCCCGACATTAAAGACGCCATGTACGAACCGCTGGTCGCAATCAACAAAGAGTTTTTCGTCCCGAATCTGAACCTGATTGCGCCGAATACGATCTCGCTGATGATTACGAACCAGCCATTTATCGAGTCGTACATGGTCGGTATCAACCATGAATTTATGCGCGAACTGCTCTGGCGCGAATACCCGACCGATCAGCGGGGAACGCCTTTCCGGCAGTTCTGGAAACCCGTTGGGGATACGCAAACGGCTGCGTTACCTCCCAAAGATCAGGCGGAGAAACTGAAAGACATTCCGCCCATTCACGAATGGCTGCTCGACGCACCGAACCAGATTCATTTGGGCGAACACAACAATCGGCAGACCGAAAGCGAAGATGGTCTGCTCGTTCTAGTGATACGGGGTGATTTGCTGAAACGCTATCCAAACACGGTCATCTACGCCCAGCAAGCCAAATGGGGTACCGATCCTGACAACCTGAATCGACTGGTACTGTCCGACAGTACGGGCGAAGCGGTGGCGGATGGCGTTCACATCAAAAATCCGATTTATAAAGCGCAGATTGATCCCGATCTGCATTTCATCGGTTTCGATCTGTCGATTACGGAAGCGAAAGGCCAGGTAACCGAAGAAACAGCGGCTGAAAAGCAACGGTTGGGCAACAGCCAGTTAGGCTGGTTTTTCGTCATCCAGGAAGTTCCCGGCGAACCCCGCTTCGGTCTTGACGAAACCCAGGCAGTTGTGCCGAGTCCGCAAAAATGGGACAACCTGTCGTGGGAAACGCTTGGGAATCAACCCGTCATTGATCTGGCACAACCCTTTGCCCAACCGCTGACGGGCCAGAACCCCGACAACGTCAACTGGAACACCAACGCAGCCGATCTGGCTTATATCCTCTTCCAGAAACCAGTGATGGTAGCCGTGCATGCCCGCGAAATGCTTAAAAATCTCGTCAGTTCTCAATCCTGAAGGTTATGAATCCGATATCCACTATTCCCCAGCGGCAGATTTCGCAACTGACTGACGACTTGCCTTTTGTGTTGTTTCCGGTTCGAATTGAAACGCATTTTCATACCGAAGGGGGCAGTCACGAACTATGGGTCCGGATTTATCCCGACGAAATTACCACGTTCACCCACGAGAACGACCTCACCGCCGACGAGATCAGCGCGGGCGAATCCTACTGGAAGGCTGTCTGGGCTACCCGAACGGATACAGATGAAGCAGGGACTACCCAACGCACAACGCTTTGGAACGGTCTGGCGAAGCAGTTTGGCGTCAATCGGGCTGCCTGGGTGGCCCGACAAACACAGCCTACCAACTGGTCGAAAGATTGGCGGACGTTGACTGAACTGAAATTCCGGGAACAAGCCCCACCCAAACCGCAGTCATGGACCCAGGCTCCTCACACGCGCCTGATGCCCAACCAGTTCGTTGTAACGACCTACAGTGGCGGGCAGAAAATTTACGAGGCAGTGAGCAAACCCATCCCCGATACGTTGGTGCTCGGGGCCCATCCATTGAAACCCGATGGCGCGTTCGGCAGGGACAGCGATAATAAGCTGGTCATTAGCCCGGAAATAGCCTGGATGTTTGACTTCGATCAGGCCTTGGCCGTGGGGATGGCGGTTAAAATAACCCTGGACGCGCCCTGGTTTCAACAGGGTTTCGACCGGCTGGTGGTGCTGGGTGTCCGGTTCTCGACCGATGCGCAGACGAATCAAACCTTACTGGAAGACCTTATCCAGAATCACAATTATTCAACGGAAGGACTGAGCTTACTTCCACAGGGCACGCCCACCAACAATACCGATAAGGCATCGGCAGGTTATTCGTCGGCCACATCGGCGGATCGGCAACAGGAAGTGGAAGAGAATGCGGCTTACTTTTCGCCAGTTGCGGATTATTACCAGCAACGGGATGGGCAGCGACTGGCCGAGGCATTGGGCGTTCAGGTAGATTCTCTCTTTTTCGTGCAAAATTCCGGTTCGGCCGATGTGGCCGAAGCCCTGGCTATGAACAATGCGCTCTGGCCAGCCACCTGGGGTATGTTTCTGGACGATCTGCTAACCCCGCTGGTTAGCCGAGCCAATCAGGCATTGGCACGACAGTTTTTCACGGAGTTTGTAACGGGTCGGGGATCGCTGCCTGCCATCCGGGTAGGTAATCAACCGTACGGATGCCTGGTGACGAGCGACCTGAAAAGCTGGCAGTTTACGACAGCCGAATTAGGAGCCAATTCGGATTTCTGGACGAAGCTGTTGAGCATTCTACAACAGCTTCGCGCCCAATGGGAGCAGCTTTTGCCACAAGTAGCCTTCGCCGGAAAAGCAGGCGACCCTTCCCAGATTCTGATGAATATCCTCGGCTTACAGGCTTCGTCGGTTGTGTATTCGTCGCGCAAGGCAATTACCGACCTGTACGCCTGGAATTACCTCAATTTCCAGGATTCGACCCTGCTAACGGAACTGAACTGGGTGCGGATTCATCGATCCAAACAGCAACAACTAAGTCGATTAAGGTTTGACACGACCCGTGATTTCCAGCTGGAAAAGATCATTTTTCTCGCCAAAACCGATACCCTGGACGGGCCCGTTATCGATGCCGATCCAAAACTGCCCTTATCCGAAACCGATCCCATTCAGCCATTCAACGGCACCGACAATTACATCGACTGGCTGCTGAAAAGCAATCTGGAAACCATTAAAAATCAAACCTTTCTCGATCAGAATAACCAGCCTACTGCGATTCCCAAAGCCCTGCTATACCAGTTGTTGCGACGCGCCTATCTGGAAGAATTTGGGCAGAGCATCAGGAAATGGCTCGTCGCTCAGCAATTCATCACCGATGCCTCAGCGGAACTGTCGATCCAGAATATTGATGGCCAAACCGACCTGACCAAAGCTGATTATCTCCAGTTGGATGCTTCTAAACTCCGACTGACAAGCACTCAACTATCGGTAGGCGATTTTATCCAGACGATTATTCCCAAGCCGGGCGAAAACTACTCTGGCCCAACAGAGATGCTGCCACTCATGGGGGTAATCAGTGCCCTCCAACAACTGCATACCCTGCCCACAGCCCGACTGGAGCGGCTTTTTGCGGAACATATCGACCTGTGCAGTTATCGACTGGATGCCTGGCAAACCGGCCTCGTTGCCCGCCGACTGTACAACCTCCATCACAATTCGGATCACACTTACTTGAACAAAGGCACGTATCTGGGAGCGTATGGCTGGGTCGAAAATCTGCGGCCAAACAGTACCAAAAAAGGGTTTTCGCAGGAACAGTATCCCAAGCTGCTTCAGGACCCCGTCGCGAAAACGATTTACGAAGATCCAGCCAACGGCGGCTATGTACAGACCCCTTCGCTCAGTCATGCCGTTACGGCGGCTGTGTTGCGCAACGCCTACCTATCGCACGGGCCCGACAATACCCAATTTGCCGTCAATCTCTCCTCGGAGCGCGTTCGACTGGCACTGAATTATCTGGATGGTTTGCGAAATGGTCAGGAATTAGGCGCTCTACTAGGGTATCAGTTTGAGCGTGGCCTGCACGACCGAAGCTTACTGCTAAATGATGCCATCTATATCCTCCGGGATCGGTTTCCGCTCATTTCTAAAGAATTAACGCCTGTCCCCGATGGAACGCCCCAGGAAGTTGTGGAGGCCAGAAACGTTATCAATGGCTACGATCTGCTTGAATACGCCCAGACACATCCTCAACTACAAGGCATTGCCGGATTACCTGCCGATGGAAGCCCCGAAAAAACTGCGCTATTGGCAGAGTTAGATCGACTGACTAACGCACTGGATGGGCTGGCGGATTTATCGGTATCAGAAAGCGTTTTCCAGGCCGTTCAGGGGAATTACGACCGGGCCGGGGGCATGATGCAGGCCATTTCGGAAGGGAAACTGCCCCCGGCTCCCGACATTGTCAATACACCCCGCTCGGGTACGTCAATTACCCATCGCGTAGCAATTTGCCTGCAAACAGCTGGCGTAGGCAACCGTCATTCTGCCTGGGGCGCTACGGCTTCTCCCCGCAGCAAAGCCAATCCATTCGTGAATTACTGGCTGGGCGAACGATTGCCCAAGCCCGAAACAATTCAATTTCAGTACACTGCTGATACCCTTACCGATACCGTCTCATTAGCTCAATTCGACCTTCAGCCGCTTGATTGTGTCCTGATGACGGGAGCTGATTTGGGGTCGCTGTCGTCGGAGTTGGAGCGTTGGCTGGCTGTTTCTATCCGGCAGCAGTTCGCTATTTCGGATACGGTACAACTGGTGTTTGATTTTCATAAAGCGGCTGCCAATACCAACTCGTTAGCGGCACTGTTGCCTTACCTGCGGTCGTTGAAAAAGATCATTGCGGAGGCTCGGCCGCTGAACGCTCAGGATTTCCTGCTTCCGGCGCAATCGTATCTGGAAGGCGAACCAAATCCAGCAGGCTATCAGAACATTGACGCTGAAAAGGCTGATCTCGAAGCTGCCAGCGCTGACCTCCAGGCTAAACTAGCGACGCTGAAAACGGCTGCCGATGCTCTGAAAAGTGCACCTTCAGCCACTACACTGACCAACGTTCGCACGGCTTTACTGGCGATAGCGGCCTACGGCTGGATCGAAGCACTACCCACGTCAACCGATGCGCAGTCGGGACTGATAGCCGATCAGTTGGTTAATCAGGCCACGGCCCTTGCGTCGTTCCTGGAAAAGCAACTGACTACTACGCTGTTTGACGACTTCGACACGCTGGCCATCGATCAGCAGGTAGACCGTTGTCGGGAAATGGCCAAGCTGATTTACGGCCAGTCGTTCAACTGGGTGCCGACTTTCCAGTTCCATAATCAGCCTCAGTTGACCGATGCGCTTACGCACAGCTCGGATATGCTGAGTGGCCCATCGGACCTGGTCATGGAAAACTGGCTGCAAAGTGTCGCGCGGGTACGAACTGGTATGGAAACGCTGGAGACCGTTACCCTGCATCATGATCTGTATCAGGAAAATCCATTCACGCTAACGCCTGTGCAATTGCCGTATGTAGCGGGCGAAAAATGGATAGGCGAAACCTTTACCGAAACCCAGCGTCGTCAGGAGCGGCTCTCATTGATATGCCATCAGGCCCCGACAACAATGTCGGACTTACAAGCCGGTTGGCTGCTGGACGAATGGACTGAACTGATTCCAACGGACAAGGAGACAACGGGCGTTGCTTTCCAGTACAATCGCCCAGATGCTATGCCCCCGCAAGCCATCTTAATCGCCGTAGCGCCCGTTCTGAATGGACGCTGGAGCTGGCTCGAATTGATGGCCGTCCTGAACGATACCCTCGACCGGGCTAAACTCCGCGCCGTTGAACCCAACATGCTGACTCATACCGATTATTTTCAGGCACTTCCGGCCGTACTCAACGACTTTTCGACGGGTGGATTTTCCACCGTTTTCACACAGGGCAGCACCTTAGCCCAATCGTAAACCCCGACCGTTCATGGCTGATATCGATAAACTCCGTCCCCTGTTTCTGAACCTGCCGCGCTTTCAACCCGCCATCAAAGGCTGGAATCGGCTGGAAGGTAGCCCACGCCAGCGTGAGGTCGAGCGAAGCCTCCGGGCCGAAGTGCGCGACCCGCTCTGGATGCTCACTCGGCAATGGCAATTCGGTGAATTTCAAGGTGATGATACAGGTTCCCCCATAGATGCCCGCATGCTGACCTATCAGACCTTTCTGAATCGCTATGCCGTGGAGAATGGTCCTGTTCAGGCGTTACCGACCGACATTCCGCTCGAAGCAAGGGTAGAGCGGGAATACCGATCCAACGATCTGGGCAGTCAGCTACGGATCGGGCGGTACTTCGAGAAATTGCTTCGTAAAACAGTCTCATCGGCTCAATTCCTGCCGTATAAGAACGAGTACATTCGACAATACTCCATCTCGGCCAGCGAACCGAACCCGACCTACGACAAAGACACCGAGCAAACCCGCGAAGCCGTTGCGGGCAAAGTCATCAATGGCGAGTTACTGCTACAGGCCATCGCTGACGGCTCTCATACAACCTGGCTAACCGCGAATACAGTCATTTCGTCTTCCGATAAGACCTTATTGACCGGTATTGCTACTGACCTGGTAAACTGGGCCACCCAGTTTATGACCCAGCCCGAATCGAAGGAGGACAATGCCTGGTCGGGAACGCAACTGGAATATCAGTTTGCCTGTGCTGCCGAGGACGCCAACGGATCACAAACCGTACTGCGAGCCGATCAATACCAGAATGGACAACTAGACTGGTACTCATTTGATGTGGATGCAACGGCTTCGCTTACCACCTCGGATGGAACTTTGATTCAGCCCATCAAACCGTTGGAAGAATGCCTGTCGTTCATTCCAGCTCCTGTCTCGTTTCAGGGTATGCCGCAACCCCGCTTCTGGGAAATGGAAGATGGCCGCACCGAATTCACGAAGATCGATACCAACACGACCGACGTGATCAAGCTCATGCTGACCGAGTTTATGCTATTGTACAGCAACGACTGGTGCGTTTTCCCCTACGAACGCTCGATTGGGTCGCTCTGCGACATTCGCGGCATGGTTGTGACCGATGTGTTTGGCCAACGGACATTTATCCGGCCAGTCGGTACAGGCATCGACGACGATTGGACGCGCTGGAGTTTCTTTAGCCTCAGTACCAATGCCTCAGCCGCGAATACATTGTCGTTCTTACCGCCATCGCTCGGCAAACCCCAGGAAAGTCAACCGCTCGAAAAAGTAAATTTTATCCGCGATGAGATGGCCAACCAGGTCTGGGCCATTGAGTCGGTGATTCCATCGCCACTGGATCGAGGCCTCAATGGGTTCGAATCGGCGCTGGCAGCCCAGAATGCAACGGCTCCACCAGTCGTAGCCTTATTGCCCACCGAAGCAAAAATTCGGTACCTGCTGGGCACCAGCGCTCCCTACAACTGGATTCCGTTTATTCCGGTCCACATAACCGGCAGCAACCGGGACGTTCAACTGCAACGCGCCCGAATGCCTGAACAGCCGGCCCTATTCAAAGGTAAAATTCTGGATGAGCCCGCGCCTTATTTCGTCAACGAAGAGGAAGTTCCCCGGTCGGGTAAGCTCATTACGCGCACCTACCAGCGGGCGCGTACAACCGATGGCCGCGTTGTACTTTGGGCGGGCCGGAAAGTCACTACCAGCAGCGGGGAAGCCAGTAGCGGCCTGATTTTTGATCAGATTATTGATATCAGCCCGGCAACGTAAACCATTGTGAAGGTTCTAGCCAATCATCATTCACCTACTAACTTCTGCCGTTTACCTACACCCTATCCTTCTTCACAACTTTCCCCGAAATAGTGGGTTGGCTTACGGTATTTTTGGCTGGCTTAGTGGATTTAAATTTCATCATTTTGTATGACCCCGATGGGGTCAGATGTCTATAAAAACAAACTTGACTATAAACATTTGACCCCATCGGGGTCATACAGGACATGAGTCAAATTCTTCTTGGTTATCGTATCCTTGGTCTGTGTCCTCACAGAACGCTATAGAATGGGCTATCCCAAAGCGTTCTGTGAGGACACAGACCAAGGATACATTTAAAACCCGGTGCAAAAACACAAAATGGATAAAATGCGCCGGGTTTTAACCCAGCGAGAATCATAATCGAAGCTATGAACCCAACGCTCCTCCAAATGCAGGCTGATCTTAGGTCGTTGATCGAACAGCAGCACCGGGTCGAGGCTTTGGTGAAGGTTCTGGTTCATAGCACCCAAACTAAACGTTCCTCGCCAGAATCAGCCTCTGTGACTGAGCCAACCACCGATAGCCCGTCAACGGAGTCAGTCAATATGCTTTCCATCTCCCCATCCACAATCCCAACCCTAAGCATCAAAAATGAATCTACTGATTAGCCATAACTCCCTAAAATCTCTATGAATTATGAGTTAATCATTAAAGAGCAGGAAGAGATTACCCCCGATCTAGCCCTACTCGACACCAGTGAACTAGACCGCTACCAACGATTCACTAACCCTCAGAAGAAGTTGTCGTTCCTAACGGGCCAAACGGTTCTGAAACAAGTACTGGCCAACCGTTTAGGCATATCACCTGCTTCTGTTTCATTTGCGCTAACGCCCATGGGTAAACCGTATCTGCCTGCGTTGGCCGAAACGACTATGCCCTTTTTCAATCTATCCCATTCCGAAGGCCATTACCTGATTGGCCTCGCCAGTTGTCCTATTGGGGTCGATATAGAGCTACCGAAATCCATTGACCTGACAAACGTCCGACATTTCCTGACACCGCATGAGTATGAACAGATAAAGGTCCTTCCCAAATCACTTCACTCGTCTATATTCTACCGACTTTTTACGACTAAGGAAGCCTTTTTGAAAGCAACCGATAAATGGTGGGCACTGGATACGGTTCGTTTTCAACTGGAAAATCACCACTGGGCACTCACGTCGCCCGGTGAGTCATTTCAGTTTTATCAACGTGATTATAAGGGCCATTACATAGCCGTTTGTCTGGACATGACTGTGATTACGACACAGCGATAAATGGCTTAGAAACAGGCAGTAGAATTAGCTTCTATTCGTTTTTTGGATGGTGATTGGCCGTTCTAATCGCCTTTCTATCACGCTCATGTCCAGTAGCAATCTAACCCAGTCGACGAGTAAGCCTTTCATTGACTACTTCTACAAATGGGAGCGCGAGAAAGCCAATCAGGTGTACCTCCGGCAACCTGTTGGCGATACATACATTGACTATACCTGGGCCGAAGTCGGGCGACAGGCTCGTTCGATGGCGAGCTATCTTCGCTCACTCAATCTACCCGCACAAAGTCCAATCGGTCTGGTTTCTAAAAACTGCCCGCATTGGCTCATTGCCGACATTGCCATTCTCATTAGCGGCCATATATCGGTTCCGTTATACCCAACCTTAACCGCCGACCAGCTCCATTCGGTACTGGAACATAGCCAGTGTTCTGTGCTATTTGCCGGGAAGCTGGACAACTGGAGTAACATGCGAGCCGGTGTGCCAACGGGTGTTTTGTGCATTACATTTCCCGAAAACCAGTCTGATTCTGAGGCTCGTTCGTGGGATGACATTGTGGCCAGCTACCCGCCCATGACTGAAAGTCCTAACCCGAGTCCCGACGATCTGTTCACCATTATTTATACCTCTGGCACAACTGGCCGACCTAAAGGCGTCATGATCGATTACCGGGCAGCTGCCGAAATCGCCGAATCGACTCGTACCCAAACCTTTCAGGACTTAGCAGGAGCCCGCTTTTTTTCATACTTACCGCTTTGCCACGTAGCTGAGCGAAATATTGTCGAAGCACTTGGTCTGATTACTGGCGGCACTATTTATTTTGTCGAATCGCTTGCCACGTTTGCCCAAAATCTGGCTGCTGCCCGACCCACGCACTTTCTGGCCGTACCGCGCATTTGGACGAAGTTTCAGCAAAGCATTCAGGCGAATCTGCCCGAATCCAGATTACAAATGTTACTCCGTATCCCGGTTGTATCCAGCCTGGTTAAACGAAAAATCCGTCAGCGCCTTGGGCTAAATGATACGGTCATGATTCTGACGGGAGCAGCTCCCATGCCCATTCCGCTGCTTCAGTGGTTCCGGCGGCTGGGCATCTGCATTCAGGATAGTTATGGGATGACAGAGAACCTGGGAGCCGTTTCGATGATGCCTCCCGATCGGATCAAGGATGGCACGGTGGGCCGAGTTAACGACGGCATGAACGTTCGAATTGACCCGGATACGGGCGAAATTCTCACGCAGGCTCCCTGGAATATGCGGGGCTATTACCGTGATCCAGAACTGACCGCCAAAACACTCACGGCTGATAACTGGCTGCATACGGGCGACATCGGCGAACTGGATGCCGACGGTTACCTTCGAATTACAGGGCGACTGAATGATCTCTATAAAAGTCCCAAAGGTGAATTTATCAGTCCCGCAAAACTGGAATTCGGATTTAGTGAAAACCCATTCATCGATCAAATTTGCGTTATGGGAATGCACTTGCCCCAGCCCATTGCCCTGCTGGTACTCTCGGAAGTTGGGCAGAAAATGCTGCCGGTCGATGTGGCCAAAAGCCTGACCGATACACTGGCTGCGTCCAATAACCAGTTACAGGCCTATGAACGCATAAAGAAAGTTATCCTCGTTAAAGATGCCTGGACAGTGGATAACAACCTAATGACGCCTACGCTGAAAATCAAGCGAAAAGAACTCGAAAAACGATACCAGTCAGCGATTAATGGCTGGTATGATCAGGAAGAACTTGTTGTATGGGAGGTTTGATTTTAATGGATAATGGATAACGTGATAGAGCTTACGTCTACCTCATTATCCATTAAATACATCAATTAATTTGACGCTATTCCGCTAATAATGCGGGCATAGACGTTGTTGGATGGGTTACCATCATAGGACTGCGCTGAATTATCCTTGACGTTAACCGTGATGCTGGCAACACTGCCAGAGTTCGCTGTGGTTCGGGTGATGGTAAACCCTACTGCGGTCTTGCCATTGGCTGAAACCACTTGTCCCGGATTAATGGTCAGCGTTAGTTGCCGGTTAGCAATGTTTTCGGTAACAACCCAATTCGTATTATTTACAGCCGTAGGGTTTGTTAAGCTACCCGACACATCGATCGTTGTCAACGAATTAGCAAACGAGACCGTATAGCCAACAGGCGCGGTAACGGTAATCACAACAGCACCGCTGGGGGTTGATACGCCCGCAACCTCGGCCAGTTCGACAATGAAATTGCGCGAAGCATCGGGGCCACTGCTCGTAAAGTTCGCCTGAGGCAACGTTAGGGTCGGGGTCAGGTCGGTTTTGATGGCTGCTCCCAGTGTAGCAATATCACTACGAAATTTCTTGAAGTTGTTCTGGGTCAAGTCTTTCGCAATGATGGCGTCGTTGTAGTAAGCAGCATCGCCATTGTCGACCAGTAACTGAATCTGGCTGTTATCGGCCAGCGTTGCGGGCACTTCGACAATTGACTCGAAACTACCATTCGCCGATAACGTTGCCAGATTATCCGACCGAAGCATAGGTGCATCAGCTGGTAAACCCGTCCAGGTATACAGCCGGAAATCGTTTGGTGGTGTGTTAGTCGTACTACCCGCTGCGCCAGCAATAAGTATATACTGGTTAGATGCATTTTTCCGAATCTCCCGAATACCACGACCTCCTAAATCAAGCTCGATAGGCGCGCCAAACGTAGCAGAGCCTTGTGTGCCACCGTTGGCAGTCAGAATACTCGTCAAATTAGTAACCGGGATAATCAGTGCTTTGGCACGACCAGGCAAGGGTACTTGTGGGGCACGGAAACCGATGTATACTGTGCTGCCATCTGGCGCAAATTCAGCCCCTTCGATGTTATACCCATTCGTCAATTTCGAACCAACAGCCGCATCGGCGCTAGCTTGTAACCCATAATAGCTAGCCCCTTTTCCGTGACCGTTATTTACGTCCCAGGCAATAATGTCTTCGCGAAGATAGTCGTACCGACCTGTGTACGTCAGGGTTGTACTAGCACCATTCAGCGCGACATCGGTAGCAAACACCCGATCGCGGTTAAGCCGCGCTCCACCTCCATCTTTATTGCTTTGTGAGCCAATCCAATAAATATGATTACCCGAAATTACCGACGCTTCGATATCGACTTCACGCGGTACTCCACCCGAAAGATCGGTTAGTCCCAACGATGACGTATAGTCAAACCCGTTAACGGGCAAACCTGAGTTCTGACGATTGTAGAGTCTCAGTACCTGGTTTTCGTCATCCCCAACAAGCATATAGTTAGCATCGACCAGAATGGCCGTCGACGCGTCGCTCGTACCAGCATGGAAACGGGTCGATGTGGGTGTAGTTGACGCAGCCGAAGCCGCGTAGTTGATTACGTAAGAACCTGACGTAATTCCGTTGCTAACCGTAATCGTAACGGTGGCGTAGCCAACCCCAACAGGTGTAATTTTGAGGTTTCGCGTAGCGCCCGTTCCTGTCAGATTCAGGTTAGCATCAGGCACCACACTGGCATTGTTGCTCGTGGCCGTAACAGTCAGACCCGTGGCAGCACTCAACGTAAAGTTCACGCCAATCGTACTGGCCGGATCAGTCGGATCGTTGATTACCCCACTTACGAAAGCTGGACCAACTGCTGGGGCATTCAGATAAACCGAGTTTGTCGCTGCACTGATACTGACCGGGGTGGCCGCTGCCCCATCGACAATCGTTACCGATACTGGGTTAACCGTGATACCGTTGTAAGCAGGATCGGTACTGGTCGCGCTTTGGGTAATTGTAACCGAGCGAGTACCTTGTACAATACCATCGTTCGTAGCCGATACCGTTACCGTTTGCACCGTGCTGTAGTTCGATGGTGTAAATACCAGCGAAGGCACATTTGTAGTCAGTGGGCTGCCAGGGCTGGTAATCGTGATCGTAACATCAGCCGTTGGCTGGCTATTCAACGCTACGGTATAGGTATCCGTTGCGCCACCTTCCGTAACGGTTGTATTGTTGAGCGTTTCACGAACCAGAACACGGTTGAGTGGCACATAATAACCACCCGGATTTCCTACGTTACCCGCCACCGATGAATACGAATTTTGTACATCACTGATAGCCGATAACGCCCAGGTGTTGATCGTATTAGCGCCCAGATTAGCCTGTGTTGTCCAGGCACTCACGCCGTTTGTAAATACAGTAGCACCGCCCGCGCTGCTGCTTGGGTAGGTAAGCCGATCAACCAGGTTATTCGATGCATCGTAAATGTTCATTTCATCGCCGTTACCCAGGTTCTGATTATTACTTCCCACCACTTTAACGGTCGAGGGTAAATACCACGCAGACCGGAAAACAGCTTCTGACGCTTCGGCAATGATCACCGATTCGCCGGGCTGTACCACACCGAAACCACTGATGGTGAACGAACCCGGTATGCGACTGTTATCATCGAAGCTCCACCCAGTCATGTCAATCGGTGCATTGCCTACGTTTGTCAGCTCGATAAATTCATTGGCGGCCCCTGCCCCATTGTACGCAAATTCGGTAATCCGAATCACGCCCGTTGGAGCGGCATTAACCGAAATTGAAAAGGTTGCACTACTTGTATTACTGGCCGGGTCAGTAGCGACTACCGTAACGGTCTGCACACCTGAAGCAGTAGGGTTGCCACTAATCACACGGGAGCTATTGTCGGCCGATAGACCATTGCTCAAACCCGTAATTGCGTAGGTAAGTGTCTGGTTTTCCGTATCGGAAAAGGCAGGCACTGTGAAACTGAACGCCGTACCGATGGTAGCTACCTGATTGGCGATCACGGGAGCTGTAGGTACCTGGTTGGCATTGATCGTGATGGTGAATGTACCCTTCGTGGAAAGAGGACCTGGATCGCTTGCCACAACGGTTACGGTCGATGTGCCGGTGGTTGTGGGTTTTCCACTAATGGTTAATGTACTATTGTCGGCTGTCAAGCCAGCCGGAACACCTGTAATGACATAAATAAGTGTCTGACTTTCGGGATCGGTAAACGCCGGGACCACATAGCTAAAGGGAACCGCTACCACACCTGTCTGATTGGTGAAGGCAGGCGCTACCGGTGGAAAATTCCCCGCACCAACCGTAGTTGTAACGGCAGCAGCGGAGTTGTTCGTTTCATTACTTTCAGCAATGCTATTCGATGGGTCGACCAGAGCTGTACCGCTTTGTAATGCCCCCGTTACAGTTGGTGTAACATTTACGGTCAGCGTTGTGCTGGCACCCGCAGCAAGCGTTCCACCAGAGAACGTAACAATCCCACTCGATTGATTGCCTGTAAACCCACCGGCATCAACCGTCGAGTTGAACGTCGCACTCGTAGAAGTAGGTAATGCGAACTGAGCCGAAATACTCAACGCACTGGCATTTCCCGAATTACTAACCACCAGCGAATAATTGAAGGGTTGGTTAAGCGTTGCCGAAGCTGGGGCCGACAGCGCGATAGTGAGATCAGGCTGTGGGTTTGTAGGCGCAAACGCAATGCCCCGGAAGACGGTGTTGGCTGCCGCCGTTGCCACTAAAGTTCCTGAGGTAACAGCGCCCGTAATGGTTGCATCATAGGCTCCTGTGTCGGTTACCTTATAAATTGAATTGCCTGCCGTGCTACCTGTTGTAACGTACAGATCAATGTTACTACCATTCACAGCACCAGTGATTCCAGTAACGCCACCGGTTACACTACCCCTTGCCGTCCAGGTAGTTCCGTCATAACTATACTTAAGAATACCGCCTGTTTGGTCAGCAATGTAGAGTAGATCAACCCCAGCAACAGCAGAGCTACGATCAAAGAAAACAAATGAATATGGATTGGATGAGGGGCTTCCTGAGGTCGTTGGCAAACCGGGCAATATCGTTGTTGTTTGACTAGCTGTTGTTGGCAAGCCGCTCCCTACCTGGGCTACCGACTGGAACGCTCCGGATGCCGATGTTACATATAATTGTCCATTAAAAATTTTGACAACACGGGTATTGGTTGGGCTTGAACTTAACAGGGTTCCTCCAGTAGTAGCGCCCAGCGCCATGTAGCGAACCCCACCTGTAGAACCGCTTCCAGTACCAGCGGTCCATATCTGAGTCCCATCATTCGAAACGGCCGACCGAATATTATTCCCGCTGTAGGCCACACTTTGCGATAAAACGGTTGTTGTATTAACCGTTTGCGCATTATCAATCAACGCAACAACTCGATCAATGGAACCGGCACTGGCTACACTAGCCGTACCCGTATTTGCATCATAGCCCGCCAGGGTCAAATAACGCCCATCACTCGACAGGTTTAGTCCTCCATCGCCTGCGGCTGAGCCACTAAAGACTAATCGTCGATTCGTATTTACTACAGCTGTTGGTAAGGCTACAGTACTAACCGGTGCTCCGCCAGAAGGGCTGTATTCGACCAAAAAACCGGCTGTTCCTGCGCTACTTAATGCCGCACTTCCATCGCCTATGCGTAATACCACCAAATTCCCGGCAGTGTACTGGGCCAGCGCTTTATTGGCCAGGGCCGTTCCGAGCAATAGCGTCCCGCTCCAAAGCAATAAGTTGAAAAGTTGTGTACGTAGAGTTTGTCTCATAAGGAGTTATAGTTTCTCATTTGCAAAACTACGCCCCCCTTTTTGGCTCCATGTTACCAATACATTATGATATAAGACAACAGCGATAACTATCACATAATACTAGCGACTACCTGTAAAGATCACCGTTCACTAGTCAGCTAGTATTTTTCCTAAACCTGCGGTCAGAATAGATAAAATTGATGATTACTTTTTGTCATTCCGACGCCAGGAGGAATCTTGAACTTGGTTAATAAGAAACTTCGAGATTCCTCCTGACATCGGAATGACAAAAAGAAAAAAATGAGACCAATGTTGGTCTCATTTTTTTATACCCATTCTTAACCTAATCTACAATAAATTCTCCTAGCTATTTCTAAAAATAAATACTAATTATAGTAAGTAAAACAACAAAATAGGAACTGATAAAAACAGTAATAAAAATATCATAAAAATAATTTTCCAGCGTCGCCGATACCTAATATATCGGCTATTACCAGCAACCAGATTCATTAATTCGTTTACCCAATGGCCAAACATTCGGCAACTAGTTTAGCAGTGATGACACAAAAGTAGGCAATGAATAAAAAGGGCAATATTATATAATCGTTATCAGATATAATTTACTTAAAATCAAACAGTTAATACCTACAAAACAACAATAAATATATAAACTCAAGGATAAATCCTCCATTTAAAAGAGTTAAAACGAAAACATTATCGCCAGTTTATGCACCGTATAATTTCATAATTTATTGGTGACACTGTCTTCTCATCTAGTTAATACTGCCCTTCTACTTTTGCAGTAGGATAGAAATACGATGTAGCGTCAATCAGCCTTTTTTTACCGAGCCAATTCTTCCAGAAAGCGAAGCTTATCTGCTGTATTACTGTGTGCTTTTTTGTGCTTTATCATTTTCACTTTCTTACTAACACATTCAGTCTAATGAAACAACGATTTACGCGATCAACTTATCGATTGCTTTTCTATGGCCTATGGATCATGGGAACCCTCGCGAGTTATGGCGCTTATGCGCAAAGCAGGTCTGTCAAAGGAAAAGTAACGGATGCCAAAGGCAGTGGATTACCGGGCGTTAACGTGATTGTTAAAGGAACCAATGCAGGTGCATCGACAGATGCCAACGGTGATTACTCGCTCAATGTTCCTTCTGCCGATGCGGTATTGACATACTCATTTATCGGGTTCGATTCGCAGGAAAAAGCGGTAGGGAATCAGTCAATTATCAACGTATCGCTGGCCGAAAATACGGCGCAATTAAATGAAGTTATCGTAACGGCACTGGGTATCAAAAAAGAAGCCCGAACCATTGGGTACACCGCCCAGGAAATTGCCGGTGATCAGTTGGTGAAGGCTCGCGAACCCAACCCAATTAACTCACTGACGGGTAAAATTGCGGGTTTGACGGTGGCCTCAAGTGCCGAATTATTAGGTCGCCCGCAGTTGATTCTGCGCGGCAACAGTGATCTGCTTTTTGTGGTTGATGGTGTCCCTATTAACTCGGATACCTGGAACGTATCGGCCGATGATATTGAAACGTACACAGTTCTAAAAGGTCCCAACGCAGCGGCTCTGTATGGTTTCCGTGGGCAGAACGGGGCTATTCTGGTTACGACCAAAAAAGGCACGAAAGACAAGCGCAAAGTATCCGTCGATTTCAACACTAGTACGATGTTCGAGCCTAGCTTTCTGGCTATTCCAGAGCGTCAGAGCGAATATGGCTTCGGATCGAACTACCAGTATGCCTATGCCAACAACTTGTACGACGTAGGTAACCCGAACCGTCGGGCTAACATCTGGGGACCCCGTTTTGAAGGTCAGCCGGTACCGCAGTACGACAGCCCGATTGATCCATCAACGGGTATTCGTCAGGGTACACCCTGGGTAGCACGGGGTGCCAACAACTTCCGCGATTTCATGCAGACGGGCATGTTATCGACCAACAACCTGGCCATTTCGTCGAGTGGCGAGAAGTACGATCTTCGGATGTCAATCTCGAACAACTACCAGAAAGGTATGGTGCCAAACACCCGGTTGAATATCACCAATTTCAACCTGAGTTCGGGTATCAACTTTACGGATCGCCTTAAATTCGATGGTGGTTTGAACATGAGCCTGCAAAACTCGCCGAACATTCCCCAGTCAAGCTCAGGCCCCGAAAGCGAAACCTATATTTTCCAGGTCTATGGATCGAGTAGCTGGTCGGTGAAGGACATGCGCGATTACTGGAAAGGCCCTCAGGGTGTGCCAGGCGTTCAACAGTATTATGCCGAATACGGCCGGGGAAACAACCCTTATTTTGTGGCTTATGAATGGCTTTACGAACACCGTAAAACAGACGTTTACGGCTACGCCCGCTTAAACTATAAGATCAACGACTTCCTGAATTTATCCGCCCGTACGCAGATTACGACCTGGAATCAGCTTCGTACGGAGAAAGTACCTTACTCGGCCATTACGTACAAAACGCCCGACCTTCGCCTGGGCGATTACCGGGAAGATCGTCGGAATCTGTTCGAGAATAACACCGACCTGTTGCTGAGTTTCAACAAGAATGTCTCGAAAGATGTACACGTTAGCGCAGTGCTTGGCGGTAATGCCCGGACGTTCAACTACAACTCAAGCTGGGCTACTACCGACTTCCTGATCGTACCGGGTGTGTATGACTTCAGCAACTCGAAAAACCCGGTTCAGGCTTACAACTGGCGTTCAGACATGTTGGTGTTGAGTGCTTACGCAACCACCGATTTGACCTATAAGAATTACCTCACGCTGGGTCTGACGGGTCGTTTCGATAAACTATCGACGCTGCCTGCCGCCAACCGGACAATCTTCTATCCATCGGCCGCGTTGAGTACGGTTATCACCGATTACATACAATTACCCCAGGCTATTTCCTTCCTCAAACTGCGTGGTTCGTATGCCGACGTGAAGGGTGGAAACACGATGTCGAGCATTGGTTCGGCCTACCAGCAGGTAACGGGCAACTCGACTTCTACACTGCTTGGGTATGGTAATGAAGTGATGACCGCTTATGACGGTCCGAGCTACATTAACCAAAACACGTATACGATCAGCAAGCCGTATAACAACCTGCCTTCTGCGAGTTATACCAGCAGTCTGGCCAACCCGAACTTACAGAGTTTCAACGTAGAGTCGTATGAATTCGGTTTCGATGCTAAGTTCCTGCACAACCGATTGGGCCTGGATGTAACGCACTTTACCTCGATCAACGGCCCTCAGATTTTCCCGCTGCCCGTAGCGTCATCGTCGGGTTATAGCACCCAGGTTGCCAACGCCGTAACAACCCAGAAGCAAGGCTGGGAAGTATCGCTGACGGGATCGGTGCTCAAAAATCCAGCAGGCTTCAACTGGGATGTATTGGCGAACTGGTCTACCTATAAAGAGACGCTGAAGTCAATTTATGGCAACGAGCAAAGCATCTATCTGTCGGGGCCAAACCACGTGTTCAACATTGGCGACCGGCTGGATGGCTACTACAGCTACAACTACCTGCGTAGCCCCGATGGCCAGATCATTCAATCAGCAACGGGTACGCCGTTGACCCGCCCTTCCGGAACGAATACCCTTCAGTTCATGGGTAATACCAACCCCGATTATGTTTGGGCATTGAACAACAAATTCTCGTACAAGAACATCAACTTCAGCTTCCAGTTCGACGGTCGTGTGGGCGGTGTCATCCGCGATCAGGTGTATGCCTACGCAATGAACTCGGGTAACCAGATTGAAACGACACAGGGCGATTTGGGCGCTGCCCGTCTGAAAGAGTGGCAAAGCACATCCCTGGGCACCAAATCGCCAACGGCGGCTTATGTAGGTCCTGGTGTGGTTATTGCCAACGGTGGCACGGCTAAATTCGATGCCAATGGAAATATCAGCAACATGAGCGAATTACAGTTCGCGCCGAATACGAAAGCCGTTACGGTTCAGACTTATGTGCAGGGTATTTACAATAGCGGTATTGAAGAACCCTACATGGTGAGCAAGACGTATGGTAAACTGCGTGAGGTGATTCTGGGCTATACGTTCACAGGCGCTATGCTACCCCGCTTTATCAAGTCGGCAAACATCTCGTTCGTAGGGCGTAACCTGCTGTACTTCGCTCAGCGCAAAGACTTCGACCTTGATCAGTATGCACAGGGCTACAGTGCATCGAGCCAAACCACGCTGAAAAATCCAAGCTTACAATCGGCCACTACGCGCCGGTTCGGTGTAAACATCAACCTAACATTTTAATGTAGGGAGGTATGAAGGTACCTAACGAACAGGTCAACATACATCCTATATCCTACATCATTGTACATTCTCTTAAAACGATGAAAACAAGACTTCAATCTCTAGTTATAGCACTGACACTCATCGTGGCGGTCAGTGCCTGCAAATCCTTTGACCAGCTGTTGCCTAACCCCAACGTAGCGGGTGAAGACAAAGCGGTTCCTCCTTCGTTGATTCTGCCGCAAATACAGTTCGATATGTACAACCTTGGCGATGGAGGTCCCTTCAGCCAGGTACACCGCTGGAATCAGTTTTCTATTTCCAACAACCTGTATTATGGTGGTCAGAATCAATATAACTGGACCACCACAGCCACCTTATATGGAGTCCTGAAGAACGTCAACCAGATGGACGCTCAGGCTATCAAATCGTTGGGAACAGCAACGAACGCTTATTCAGCTTTAGCCAAATTTTTTCGGGCTTATGTATTTGTGTGGCAGGCTAACCGGGTAGGCGATACACCCGCTTCGCAGGCCGGACAGGGTCTGACCGATCTAGACCCTACTTATGATACCCAGAAGGCGGTTTATGCCCGAAGTCTGGCCCTGCTGGATACGGCGAATACGGTACTAAGCTCACTGGCAGGCTCTACGGCATTACCAGCGTCAATCACTGGCGATAACTATTACGGCAACGACCTCACCAAGTGGCGCAAAGCAATTAACACGTTTAAACTTCGGGTGTTGATTAGTCTCAGCAAGCGGGCTACTGATAATGCAGACCTGAATATTCCAGCTCAGTTTGCAGCTATTGTGAACAACCCAACAAAGTACCCAATCATGACCAGTAATGCCGACAACCTGAATTTTGTGTTCAACTCGGCCTACAACACCTATCCGCACACACCGAACGATGCCAATAACCAGTATCAGTTCGAAGGCGCACCTTATCTGAGTATCACAACTGCCACGCAGGACCCGCGTACGTTTGTGTTTGCAACACCCGCCCCCGCACAGATTACCGCAGGCAAGAACGTAAGTGATTTCACGGCCTACGTAGGCGCCGATATCTCGAAAGCCATTGGCGATTTGTATACCGAAGGAGCCAGCGCTGGCCCAACGGGTAAGTACTCATACACGAACGATATACGCTACTACGGATCAGTAGTTGGGCCAGAGCCGTATATCATTATGGGTTATTCTGAAATGAACTTCAACATTGCCGAAGCCATTAACCGGGGTTGGGTATCGGGCGCATCGGCGGAGAGCTATTACTTGAAAGGCATCAACGCATCCCTGTCGTTCTATGGTCTGACCGAAGGACAAACGTACACCATTGGCGATCAGGGTGGCAAAATACTGGGCACAACAACTATTTCGATCAGTAACTTCCTGTCGAACGCGGGTGTAACCTACAAGGGTGATAATGCCGATGGTCTGGAGCAGATCCTGAACCAGAAGTACGTAGCCTTCCACCAGAATTCAGGTTATGAAGCCTTTTATAACTGGCGTCGGACGGGCTTGCCTAAATCATTCGTAGCAACGGGTGGCGGTATCAGCTCCAATGGAAAAATCCCCCGTCGCTGGCAGTATCCAGTCGATGAGCAGACCTACAACACAGCAAATTATAAGGCTGCTGTAATGAGCCAATTCAATGGTACCGATGACTTGAATATGGATACCTGGTTAACGAAATAAGTTACACTATGCAGCTCCAAACCTATAAGGTCTTCGAGACCGCTCCGGCGGCCCGGCTTATAGGTTTTTTACAATCACATTCTCATGAAAAAACTCCCTCTTCTTCTCTCGATATTCGTGACGTCTGTCTCTTTCGGGCAGGCCAACGATACGCTGGTATATAACTCAAGACGGGCTGTTACCCTCGAAGGGGCCAGCAATTTTCGTGACCTCGGCGGCTACCCAACGCAAGATGGTCATCATGTAAAATGGGGACACATCTACCGTTCTGCCGATATTGGCAAACTAACCGATGCCGACCTACAGGTCTTAAGTGCACGCCATATTGCCACTGTCTGCGATTTGCGCGGCCCCGACGAAATCAAAACCAGCCCCGACCGTCTACCCGCTGGAGTCAACTGGTACAACATGCCTGCTGGTAGCGAAAACACCCGTGCGACATCGGCCGCGTTGATGAGTGCCAAGCCTGCCAACCGCGATTCCATGATGATTTCCTTTTATGGCCGCACCGATCATCTGAAAGCCAAATACAAACCCATGTTTGATCAGTTACTGGCTCTCGATAATAACAAAGCGCTGTTGTTTCACTGCACTGCGGGTAAGGATCGGACGGGTATTGGCGCAGCCCTAATCCTGTCGGCGCTGGGCGTTGATCGGAGCATTATTCTGAAAGATTACGCAGCTACCAATGAGTATTGGAAAGGCGGTCAGGCTCAGGCAATTCAGTCGATGATTAAGCAGGGCATGGATGAGAAAACAGTAAAAAGCATGCTGGCGGCCAATCCCGTTTATCTCCAAAGTGCCTTCGATGCAATTGATCGACAATATGGTTCGATGGACAAGTTTCTGGCCCAGGAGATGGAATTAACTCCGGCAAAACTGGCACAATTGCGGACGAAGTACGTCCAGTAATAGAAGCTTGCTTGTAAACTTTTATTTGAACGCTATTTTCTAAAATCACGTCATAATTGGTACGTTTTTGTCATTCCGACGCAGGAGGAATCTCCGGTAGAGGACATTTTTTCTGGCTACCGAAGATTCCTCCTGCGTCGGAATGACAAAAACGATACTAAAACAAAAGTTTAAACAGGCTCAAGTTTAAATTTGCGTGATTGCTTAATGACCAAACAGCACGGGGCATACAACGATTTGTATGCCCCGTGCTGTTTGATTTGGCTACCTTTTCAGTTAACAATACTACACGTGTTATTATTTAACTCGTACACCAACTGATTCAAACATATTCATCAGCGATCCTTTCAGGTGATCGTCGTCCACTTTGGCCAACTCAACAGGAATCTCACCCGCCTGAGCGGTGTCGAAGTAAATGGTTAATTTGTCTTTCTCTTCGATCGTTTTTGTGATGGGCGTAGCTGGTCTAACTCCAGCCGGATCTTTTAGTTCGCCCGTCAGTTTACCATCTTTCCGAACCAGTTCCGTTACAAATTTGGCATCGCCCTCTGGGGTACCCTTGATGGTAATTTCCCATTTACCCGCAAAAAAGTCGGTTGGAGGAGTTGTTTGAGAAAAACCTTTGACACAAACGCCCAGGAAGAAAATGAATAGGAATAGACTTACTTTTTTCATTGGTATACTTGGTTTAAATTGTGAAATCTTGAATGTGGTTGACTTTTAGTAATGCTAGCTACCAGGCCCAATATCAGAATCAGTACTTTTTTCATGGCTTTTGTTAGTAAATGGTTGTTTGTCTCGTTTGAGTAGGACAAAGTTGCTACTGAACAATCAGGCCAGAAACTAAAAGGCGATGAGCCTTCAAATCAGAAAGATGAGTATGGATTTTTCCGGGATGAGCCAAAAGTAGTGTATGTGCCATCCCTCGTCTCAGTCGGTTTAATAATCTTCCCTTAACACGCAACAAAAGCTGGAGTTTTACCTTTGCGGTGGTCAACATGAATCATCGTTATGCGCTTTATCGCTGTTTTTAATCAATTTCAAACCTCTTATGGATTAGGGTTTGACAGCTTACTCGATGCTGTCGATTTCCTGTTCTGGGGCTATGAAGATCACGAATTGATGCCTGAAGGGGTTTACGATATATTAACGGATCAGGCAACACCCTACGAACATGCGGGTAAATTGCTAAGCTCGGCCAGTGCGGCCTCCATCCGCACGATTGCTACTGATTACCTGGCAAACATTCGGCAGCTGAGCTACTTCCTGCGCTCTAGCGCTGGTTAGGCAACATAAATTCTACGAGGATTCTCATGGATTCTTTGGCTTCTATAGCGCTGATAACTAGCAACAATAAAAGCCAAAGAATCTACTGCACGGGCGGCCCCGAGAATCCAAAGAATCCCTAAGAATCTAAACAGACAGCCGATTAATCAATAAAAAACGCACTCATTCATTTTTCGCAATTCTGGGGGCTAACAAAATCAACTCTTCGGAGTTGTAAAGCGGGCATGCCAGCTCGTTCTATGGGTATATACTACCGTCATGCTATTGATCAGGCATAACTGCACACTACCAACTCAACAATTCACTATGGCTCATCACCGATTAAAAGCAACGTCTAATAATATTAACAATCTCTGGTTTGGGGCCGACACACCGATCCGCCAGTATAAAATCAAGTCGAATCCCGAACTATGGGAAGCTTGCCAGCGCATTAGCCGGGTATTCAAGGCTCCCTCTGGCGCATCTGCTGCAGAATACTACACCAAGTCAGACCGGGTCGCCTTTGCCAGAGCTGTTCAGCAAAAATTATATCAGCCCACAGCGAGTCGGCAAGCTCATTATTATTGCCGCCAATTAGAAGCCGCCTGATAAATTAGCGCGGATAGCGCGAGCGTCAGCGTTCGTGCTCACTCTTCCCCAGCCTCTGGCCGGAATAATATAAGAGACAATCGGCCAGAGGCCGAAGAGTAGTGAGCACGAGCGTCAACGCTCGTGCCATCCACAACGCGGATAACAAAAACACTGACAATCAACAGACTAAAACCTTAACACTGGCATAACAAACCAGCTATTCATATTACATTCGGGTAATATAAGGGGCTATAGCTTTGTAGAAAAACAAAGCTTTCTCTATGAAAATAGCCTCTCTACCTCTCTCACTCGCCACGGGTTGTGTACTTATAGCTGGTTTAGTCGTATCGGCCTGCGAAGATCACCGGATTCCGGCCGTTCTTCCTGCGTTTTCCGAAGCATCGAATCCGGCTATACTGGCAACATCTCCCAATGGAACTGTGATCTATAATGGCGGCTATGGATCGGCCATTGCGCAAGACCCCAATGATCCGACCGCGTTTTATCTGCTTACCGACCGGGGACCCAATGCCGCGGGTTCCGTTGCCAACTCTATTATTTTTGGCAAAGCCGATTTTACTCCCCAGATCGGACGGTTCCGCGCTATTGGCAATAAGCTGATTTTAGAAAAAGTTATCCTGCTAAAAAATGCCGCTGGGCAACCATTGACAGGTCTGCCGAATCCAATTGGTCAGGGGAACACAGGTGAAATTGCCCTAGACCTAAACGGAAAAACGATCGCACCTAACGCCGATGGTATTGACTCCGAAGGACTTGTATTAGCTTCGGATGGGACGTTCTGGATCAGTGACGAATACGGGCCGCATATCGCCCACTTCGACGCGACGGGTAAAACCATCGAACGCATCAACCCGTTTGGTTCGGGTACTGGCGGACGCACGCTCCCTAAAGTGCTGGCCCGTCGTCGGCCTAACCGCGGCATGGAAGGCTTGACCATTACGCCCGATGGCAAAACATTGGTTGGCCTGATGCAGTCGCCGATGTACAATCCATCGTCGGGAGCCGTATCGGGCTCAACTGTGTTGCGCGTTATCACCTTCGATATCGCCACCGGAGCCACGAAGCAATATGTGTATCTGATGGAAAATTCGACTCTGACAGGCTGTAGCGAAATTGCGGCCATCACAAACACAACGTTCATCGCTTTAGAGCGCGACGGCGATTACGGTGGAAACCCAGCTAAGCCTGCTACGTTCAAACGGATTTATAAATTCGATCTTGCCGGTGCAACCGATATCTCGGACCCAACAAATAGCGACGCTGGTAAACTTTATAATGGCCTGACTGTAGAGCAACTTAAAGACAAAGCAGGCTTACAGAATGCAGGTGTCGTACCTGTTACGAAAACACTGGTTTTCGATATCCTGACTGAGATTTCACCCGTTTACCCACACGACAAAGCAGAAGGTGTTACTATACTTAGCCCAACGCAACTGGCCATTTCGAACGATGACGATTTCGGCGTAGTCGACAATGGACAGAATGGATTCACGACCAAAATTCTGCCCGCTACGGGCAAGGTTGATCTCAACCGAATCTATTTCGTAACGCTTAAGGCACCGCTTAAGTAAAAGTCTGGTGCGGGTGTGAATGTTAAATCTGGCGCGGGTATTTACCCGTGCCTTTTTATTTAGTCAGTATTCACTGACGCAAGCGAATGCTTGCTTTATAAAAAGGCACGGGTAAATACCCGCGCCAGATCAGTTAACAAAAACTTCACATTACAACCGCCGAGCGAAGCTTTATCTTTATAGATTCTACCAATCTTTATCGAATGCATTCCATCGATGCTCATAAAACATACCTGAAAATCATATGTTTAATAGCCTGTGTTGCGTTTAGCGTTCCGGCGCCGGCCCAGGTTCTTACCAATACAGAGCAGCTTTCACGCCAGTATCCCGACTCCGCTTACCGGCTCATCAAGCTTATGCTCGATAAAGCCGTTAGTCAAAACGATCGACCGACGGAGGGCGATTGTCTCCAGCAAATTGGTCTGTTGCTCTATCATCAGGGCAGTTATGTACAGGCGATCGATTATCTGCTACAGGCCCAGAAAATCTTCCTCAATACCAACGATACCCAACGGTTGGCCCGCAATCGAAATGAACTCGGAACGGTTTATTATTACAATGAGCAGGTAGATCGCGCATTGAGTCAATTCAACGAAGCGCTGAGTTTTTACCGCCAACGTAACAGTGTCGAGGGTCTGGCCCAGACTTATGCCAACATCGGGCATATCTACGAAAAGCGAAAAGATCTTAAACAGGCCTACCACTACCAAAAACTGGCGCTGGCCAACAGTCAGGCAGCTAATGACGTGACCAGTCTGACTAAGATCTACGAAAATCTGGGCAGCATTTTTGAAGATGAAGCTCGCTACGACTCGGCTCATTTTTACTACCAACATGCGCTGACACTCGCCCAGAAAACCCATGATGAGATTGGGCAGATCGAGATCATCAACAACCTCGGCGATGTTTTTCGGAAAACAGGCCGCTATCAGGAAGGGCTGAAACTTTCACACGAGGCCATGAAGCGGGCGAAGCAAACGGGCGAATTGTACCAGCTTAGCGCGGCCCTTCGCGACATTGCCAAAACGTATCGCTTCCTCAATCAACCCGACAGTGCCTACGCCTATCTGGAACGAAGCCGTGATTTAGTCGATGCCATCTATGCCGCCGAAAATACCCGCCAGATTACGCTGCTGCAAACCTTATACGACGTAGAACACAAAGACAGCGAAATCGCGCAATTGAACGCCCAGAAACAAGTTGACTTCGTCATCATCATTGCGGCCAGTGTTGTGCTGGTCTTGATTGGGATTCTAGCTGCGGTTGTCATTAGTCGGCAACGGTTGAAGCTTCGAAATGAACAGGCGCTCAATCAGCAGAACCAACAGATATTCCAGGCCCAGAACGAGCTAATGCAGGTGGAGTTGAAGAACCAGCAACTGGAAGAAGAAAACCTGAAAGGTCAGCTTGAGTTGAAGAGCAAGGAATTAACAACGCATACGCTACAAATCATTCAGAAAAATCAGGTGCTGGAAGAACTAAAAGAAGATCTGACAGCCATTCTGAAAGACGATAAACGCGATCAGAAAAAACAGCTCCGACAACTGGTTGAAAAAATCAGCCTGAACTTTAGTCAGGATAAATATTGGGATGATTTCAGAACGATCTTCGATCAGGTTCACCCCTATTTCTTCACGCAACTCACGCAGCACTTCCCCGATTTAACCGCCACCGACCTGCGTCTGATTGCTCTCCTGAAGATGAACATTAGTTCTGCTGATGTCGCTACGTTGCTCGGTATTTCATCGGATAGTCTACGCGTTTCCCGTTATCGGCTCCGTAAAAAGATAGGCCTTGCCGAAGGCGAATCACTCTCGGCCTACATTCAGCGCTTTCCTTTGCAGCCGCTGCCCGTTTCCGAAAACAGTACGATTTAGGCGCTTCGGCCAGTCTTCACAATTAGGAAACAGTTTAGTAACAATAAGATAATGGCTTTCAACACCTAAGACAAGACGCTAGCAATCAGCGCCTTAATTGCAGCTTAATTCTATTGTTGCCTATCTGTTCACGCTCTAAAACGTCTTGTTGCCTTTTTGTTCACGGGTCAAATTTGTCCGGCTCATCTGCTCTTCCTCACCTTTGCGACACCAACTCAGCATGGTCTTTGCCTTCCGGTAAGGCTCGCTAGTTGTCATTCGCAAACAGTATGAACCGACTACTACTGACAATCGTTTGCCTGCTTCTGATCCCCAACGTTTGGGCCGGTACCATCCGGGGGCGAGCCATCGATGCCACCACAGGTCAACCCGTTATTGGGGCGACACTTATTCTGGAAAACACAAAACTGTATAATGTATCGGGCCTGGATGGCTCTTACCTGATTAAAAACGTACCTACTGGAACGCATAAAATTCGCATCAGTTATGTCTCGTACAAAACGATGATCCGCGATGTGGTTGTGGAAAGTGATGAACAGGTTATTACACTGGATTTGCCGCTAGAGACAGAAAATGATCGCCAGATTACCGAAGTTAAGGTAACCGCTAAACGCGACGGCAGCAGCGACCGCACCGCCCGCGACCTCGAACGGAATGCCCTGCAAGTGACCAACATCGTATCAGGTCGAACCATCGAACTCTCGCCCGATTTAACCGTTGCCAACGTCATTCAGCGGGTATCCGGTATTTCGATCGAGCGAAACAGCAACGGCGATGGACAATACGCCATTCTGCGGGGAATGGACAAACGCTATAACTACACGCTGGTTAACGGAGTAAAAATTCCGAGTCCCGACAATCGGTACCGTTACGTTCCGCTCGATATTTTCCCGTCCGAACTCCTTGACCGACTGGAAGTCTACAAAGCACTTACGCCAAGTATGGAAGGCGATGCAGTGGGTGGTGCCATCAATATGGTGATGAAAGATGCGCCCGACCGGCCAACGATTCTGGCCAACGTTTCGTCGGGCTACAGCGAACTGTTTTTCAACCGCCCGTTTGTGAGCTTCGATACGAAGAATATTAACGCACAGTCGCCTTACGAACAGTTGGGGAGTCAGTACAGCGCCAAGTTTTCGGATTTCAATAAAGCCTCAACCACCTACACGCGTCAGTCGCCCCCGCCGAATTTGATGGGCAGTTTCGCCATAGGTAACCGATTCTTTGACCAACGGTTTGGCGTTATGCTGGCCGGTAGCTTACAGAATACATACCGGGGCAGTAACAGCCTGTTTTTCACGGGTGATGTGGTGGATACGTTACGCGGTGTAACCCTGACGAAACAAAGCGAACGGCAGTTTTCGGAGCAACAAACGCGCTATGGCTTACACGCCAAGATGGATTTTCGCGTGAATGAGCGCAACAAAATCCAGTGGTTCAATGCACTGATTAGCCTAACGAACGAGCAGATTCGGGAGACCAAAACCACCGAATTGGGCATTGGTGGCTTCGATCCGGTGTTGGGCAATGCAACTCTCGGCTATGAAACCCGCTCACGACTGACCAGGCAGAAGATTTACAACAGTACGCTTCAGGGAACCCATCAGGTCACCCCCGTATTCGCCATTAACTGGTCGGCGGTGTATTCGACGGCCACGAACGAAGTGCCCGATCAGACCTATGTGCCGCTGCTGGGCACCCGTACAAATTTTGTCGAGAAACGAACAACGGTACAGGACGGCCAGCGTCGTTGGGAGCACAATTCCGATACGGATTTAGCGGGTTATCTGAACCTGACGCTGAAAACCAATCTGGCCGGTATAGCCGTTGAATGGATGGCGGGCGGTTTATTCCGCGACAAACAACGCACGAACTTTTACAACAATTACACGCTCCGACCAAGCAATCCATTCGCCCAATACGGCATAGACTTCACGGATTACAACCAGATTGTCTGGACGATTCAGAACCCGCTCGGTTCAGTAGCGTCGGCCCTGAATTACGATGCCAACGAGAAGACCACGTCGGGTTACCTACAATTCCGCACCACCGATCAACCGCTTGAAGTAACCGGGGGTGTTCGCATCGAGCATACCGATCAGGGCTACGCCATGAAATTCCCGATTGGCGAAGACAACCCAACCGGAAGCCAGATTTATACAGATGTGCTACCCAGTTTGCACTTCCGCTATCGACCCGACGAGCACACTAACTGGCGGCTGTCTTACTTCCGGTCGCTGAACCGGCCCGGCTTTTTCGAGATCGTTCCCTATCGGATTGTCAACGAAGAGTATCAGGAGCGTGGTAATCCTAATTTGAAGCGTGCCATTGCTGATAACGTTGATTTACGTTACGAATATTTCCCCCGTCCGCTGGAGCAATTTATGGTTGGCCTGTTCTACAAACATATTCAGGACCCGATTGAATATACGCTTCAGAAAGACGCCATCCGGGGGCAGGATTTATATTACGGACCGGGCAATTTCGGTAATGCGACGAATTTGGGGCTAGAGTTGGATGCTATCAAGTATTTCCGGCAGTGGGGCATCAAAGCGAATTACACCTACACGAACTCCAGCATCACAACGCCTAAGTCGAAGCGGATTCGCAATGCGCAGGGCGATCTGGAAACTATTACGGTTAGCCAAACGCGGGCATTATACGGGCAATCGGCGCACATCGCCAACCTGTCGCTGCTCTACAAAGACACCCAACATGGTTGGGATGGTCAACTGGCGGCCAGCTACACAGGACCACGCATCAACACCGTATCGCAGTTTGTTGATAACGACCTGTACCAGAAAGGCTTCATTCAGATGGACGCATCGGTCGAAAAGAAACTGGGCAAAAACCTTCTGTTATTCGCCAAAGCCAATAACCTGCTAAATACCCCCACAGAGATTTTCATCAAAAACGTCAACAGTAAAAATTCGGACGTACCGAATCAGGATGAATCGGGCAAAACCCTCATCCGGCGCGATTTCTACCAACGCTCTTATGTGCTGGGCGTGAGGTATAAACTGTAAAGAAATAGAACGCTGATTTTCAAGATCAATACGATGAATTATGATCTTTTAAAATCATAAAAATCTGCGTCCTATAAAACCAACAAGTTCATAATCAACCAACAATCATGAAAAAAGTAATTATTCTGGCTGCGCTATCGGCGGCTGTACTCGTAGGCTGCTCCAAGAACGATGACAACTCTGGCACGGTAACGCCAGCGCCCGTTGTAAAAGAAGCTGTATCGGGCGATGTGTCGGGTATCTGGACGAAAGGAAACACGTACAAAATTACGGGCCATCTACAAATTCCGGCCAGCACGTCACTGGTTATTGAAGAAGGTGTCAACGTAATTTTCAGCGATTCGACCGTGAAGCCCGAGTTGATCGTGAAAGGAAATCTGTACGTAATGGGCACGTCGGCTAATCCAGTGAAATTCACAGTACCCGATGCCTGGAAAACGACGGCTAATCAGTGGGGTAACCTGTGGGGCGGTATCATTGCGGCACCAACCTGTGCCGAGCTGCTAATCGACAATGCCATTCTCGAGTACGGTGGTGCTGTAACGACCGAGAGTTCACCATCCGTAAAAGCAGGTTTGTACAAAGCAGCTGCGGGTAACCACGTTCCGGCCGTCAACTACTCGAACGTAAATGGCAAGCTGGTTATCGTAAATAGCCGATTGAATAACCAGAACGAAGATGGTTTTTACATCGAAGGTGGTAAAGTAATCATTGCCAACAACAAGATTTATACGCAAGGTGTATCGGGTGGTGATGCCATCAATATCAAGTCGGGTGTTCAGGCCGATGTTGCGTTTAATATGGTGTATAGCCCTAACACCAACGCCTTGAAACTCTCGAACACAGGCGACCGTACCCCACAAGCTTATGTAATTGCCTACAACAATACGATTGTAAATGCAGGCTGGCGTCGGCCAACCATCAAAGGTGGTTCGATCTGGGTAGAAATTGCCGTTCGGGCGGAGTTATACAACAACCTGCTGGCAAACGACCGGTTCGGCGTAAAACGCGATCCGAAGAATCCCGAAGATAGCCGCACCAAAGTGAGCAACAACCTGTATTACGGAGCAACGCAGGACGGCGTTACAGGCTTCCAGCCTTCAACCGAAATTCTGACTGGCACCAACGACATCCTCAGCAAAACCGTTGGCGACAATGATCCGAAGTTTGTGAACTATCCGCTTACGACCGATTCTAAAAACGCAACTTTCAACACGGCCTGGGATTTCCGTTTGCAATCAGGTTCGCCTGCTATCGGCAAAGGCACCACAAGTTTCACCCGCCTGTATGCTGACGGCATTTCGTTCGCCAATAGCACGACGTATAAGTCGCCAGCGCCATCAACAACCATTGGTGCTTTCGGCACGAACTAAGTTAATGTAACTCACCTTACGGCGCGATCAACCTCACGGCAGCGGCCGACCGTCCCCGTCCCCTCTCCTAAAACAGGAGAGGGGAGCACAACTGCCCTATCTTCACCCCTCTCCTAAAACTAGGAGAGGGACCGGGGACGGTCGGCCGCTGCCGTGAGGTGAAATATTATATTCCATGAATTATCGTCTGGCACTTTTTCTGCCCCTCTTTGTAGTGGCCTGTCAATCTACAGCCCAAACTACTGTCCAGCCTGTTGTCATTACCGACACGGTTCGGCACGACACCGACGATCCGGCCATCTGGATTAACCCGGCCGACCATGCTAAAAGCCTGATCATCGGTACCGATAAAGACCAGGACGGCGGGTTGTATGTCTTCGATTTGAAAGGCAAAATTGTTCGGGAAGTTCACGACCTCAAGCGCCCCAATAATGTGGACATTGCGTACGGTCTGATGCTGGGCGGTAAACCCACCGACATTGCCGTAACCACCGAACGATTCACGCACAAGCTCCGCATTTTCTCGCTGCCCGACATGAAACCCATCGACAATGGTGGTCTTGATATGTTCGTTGGCGACACCGCCAGTGGTTTTCGCGATCTGATGGGTATTGCGCTTTATAAAAATCCATCAGGGGTGTTATACGCGATGGTTGGCCGTAAAACAGGGCCAACAGACGGCTCTTATATCGGCCAGTACCGACTTGAGGACAATGGTAAAGGGCAGTTAAAAGCTACCCTGGTTCGGAAGTTCGGTCTGTATAGCGGCAAGAAAGAAATTGAATCCATTGCCGTCGATAATGAACTTGGCTACGTCTACTACTCCGACGAAGGCGTGGGCGTTCGTAAATACTACGCCGATCCAGAAAAAGGTAACCAAGAACTGGCCTTATTCGCCAAAACAGGTTTTGCTGAAGATCACGAAGGTATTTCGATCTACAAAACGGGGCCTAAAACGGGGTACTTACTTGTATCCGATCAGGGTGCAAACCAGTTTCATATTTTCCGGCGTGAAGGCGAACCCAGCAACCCCAACGATTACAAAGTCTTGAAAGTAGTAAAAGTGGCCGCCCAGGTCAGCGATGGCTCCGATGTAACGAATGTGTCGCTGGGCAAGCAATTCCCGCATGGCTTATTTGTGACCATGTCGGAAGGCAAAACATTCCACTACTACCGGTGGGAAGATATTGCCGGAAAGGAATTGAAGTAATTTTCTGTCATTCCGGCGTCAGGAGGAATCTCAAGTTTTGTAATAGTCAAGCTTGAGATTCCTCCTGGCGTCGGAATGACAGAAAAAATAGATTTGAGCTTTTTAAGCTTCTACAGGCTTAGCCTCAGCCTTAGGAGCTTTTGCCACTTTAGCTGGCTTCTTCGCTTTTTTGGGCTGTTTGGGTGTTTTATCACCAGCTTTCTTCTTTTCTTCTTTCTTTAGAAGTTTCACCAGCTTCTTGGCCAGCTTTTCAGCCGATTTTTCAATGGCTTTTTTGGCTTTCTTCGATTGCTCGCCTAGTTCGCTTACCTTTGTTTCAACAGAAGTAGCAATAGATTCTGCAAGTGCCTTTTTTTGAGCGTTCATTCTTGGTTTTGTTAGCGTCTGGTGATTATAAAAAATCTACAAAGAACTACGAAAAAAAAGGCAGAAACAAAAGCCTAATGTTAAGTTTTTGTTATCATTTCAGCTTTTTTTTGATAGCTTTAGACGTGTTATTCACGCCCTAAATTGCCTTAAACTGGTATTAAAAGCATATTTATACTCGGTGCTGTCAGATGCCACTTCTGACAATTTAGGATGGCCTATCCTATTTCACCTCTTGTTTCGTCTCGCGTTTATAGACCAGTAAGCGTCCACGGGCAGCGGTCATCACCTGATTCAATTGCTTATAGAGGTGGCTCTGAGTAAGCTGCATATTGCGTAGCTTTTCAGCCTCCTGTGTTACCTCCTGTGTCATCATGTTGAACTGGCGAGCCTGCTCCCGAAATGCCGCGAGGCAGTAAGCCGATGTAATGGGCATAAAATCGACAATCTGCAAAAGATCAATCAACCAGCTAAAGTATTGTCCTAGCAACGCATACGAATCTTCGTGCACACGCAGGTCTTTGTAATGCACAGGCTTCCGCCGATTGGCAGGAAACCGGGGAAGGGGCAATCGGTGGATTTTCAGGTAAAGTACTTTCAGCAAATCGTTAGCGACAGTACCACCTTTAAACTGATAACCGATATCGGTCCACAATTGCTCATTTAGTGGCTTTATAGCCCCCTCAGATTCGTACGCCAATTGCCTGCGCTGCTCACATAGCTCCCAATACCGATGCCATTGCTCATCAAGTTGCCGGTTAGTTGTTTCGATGCGTTGAATAACGGTCTGAAGAACGGGAGCCTCGGGTGGAAAGTCATTGTCGTCCCCTTTCACCCAGCCTGTAAGTCTGGAATTAAGCTCTATTGCCTGAGTGAGTTTTTTCGTCAATGCACTTTCATAAGGAGTCATGAATGAACCGGTTTCGTTGGCCGCTAGTCTTGCAGAACTACCTGGCTTATGCCGCTACAGCCTGTTTAGAGATTAAGTAATTTTTAATGTATCCTATCGATACATTACCTGCCCGCAATAATTTGCCAACACTTCAGATCGACAAAAATCTTCAGATTATCAGAAACTTATAGATATTATTGCCTTTATTAGGATAATTGAATCAGCAAAGTAACAATAGGTTTAAAATTAAAACAGCATTAAAAAAACTTAATATAGAGCACTCCCAAGCATAACATTTAGGTAATCTCCTCCTCAAATAAGGCCGGTAGTTTTGCAGCGCTTTAAAGCGATACCAAAACTATAAACATGATCCGCAACGTACTACTTGCCTTATTTTCTCTTTGGACAACTGTTGTTTTAGCACAGACAGGAACCATCAGAGGAACCATTAAAGATGGCAAAACCAAAGAGGCTCTGATAGGCTGTACAGTCCTTGTCAATGGGACTCAATTGGGTGCCACAACAGACATTGAAGGGAACTTTAGCATTGCCAATGTGCCGGCCGCCACGCATAAAGTGGTCATTTCCTACATCTCGTATCAAACCAAAGAAATCCCGAATGTTCGGGTTGAGTCGGGGAATACGACGGCTATCGAAACCGAGCTGAATGAAGAAGGTAAGTCGCTCCAGGAAGTAGTGGTCCGAGGCAATAAAGCGACGAATACAGAGATTGCGGTTATCACCGAGATCAAACAGCTTAAGCCTATTGCCGTCGGGATTTCGGCCCAGCAGATTGTGAAATCGCAGGACCGCGATGCGGCTGCGGCTATTCGCCGGGTGCCGGGGGTGAGTATTGTCGATAACCGTTTTGTGCTGATTCGTGGATTGGCAGCGCGTTATAATTCCGTGTTGATCAACGACGTCATTACGCCATCTACGGAAGTTGACACGCGTTCGTTCTCGTTCGATCTGGTGCCAAGCAACATCATCGATCGGATGATTGTCTACAAATCGGGTTCTGCCGAGCTACCCGGTGATTTTGCGGGTGGAGTCGTAAAAATCTACACCAAACGCCGACCTGAGCAAAACTTCCTGGACGCTGGCCTGACACTGGGCTATCGGGGAAATACGACCTTCCAAAATGTACAGTCGCATTCCCGAAGCGGCCTCAACTGGCTAGGCTTGTGGGGAAAAGACCAACAAATTCCATCTAGCTTCCCAACCGGTTTGGGGCAATTCAATAGCCAGAATCCGTTACAGCGTGCCGCCTATGCCCAGTTGCTGCCAAATTCGTGGGGAATCCAAAACCAGACGGTTAGTCCAGATTTACGCCTTGCGATCAATATGGGTCGTCGGTTCGATGTAGGAAATGTGCGCGTCAGCAACCTGACCAGCATCAACTACGCCATGACGAACCAGTTCTCGACTATTGATTTCCAGTTGTACGATAATGGCACCATTGCCAATGCCGTTGCCGAAAAATATAATGATGCCAACTATGCCCGCCAGACGCGTTTAGGTATTCTACATAACTGGTCGGCGCGGTTCTCACCAAGTTTCAACCTGGAGTGGAAAACGTTATTTAACCAACTCAGCACCACCGAAACGGTTGTTCGATCGGGTCAACGCCTTCAGGATGGATTCGATGTATTAAGCTATTCGGAACGATTCGAAAACCGGAGTATCCTGACCTCTCAACTAGCGGGCGAACACACAGTAAACCAACTGACAAAGATCAATTGGATTGCCAGCTTCGGTTATACGGGCCGTTGGGAGCCAGACTGGAAACGGGTTCGTTATCAGCGGGTAACGGGCGCTACAGGAGCCGATGGTCAACTTCAACCCTACTCGATTGCCACGCCAAACGATCCTAACCCAATTGATGTGGGTCGGTTCTATTCCAAACTACACGAGTATGTAGCGTCGGCGGTTGCGAATGGCGAACACACATTTGGGAACCCAACGGATCGGGAGCCTAACCGCATCCGATTCGGGGTGTATGCCGAACGTAAAAACCGTGATTACGGCGCTCGTTTCTACGGCTACCAGGGCGTTGGAAACAGCACCACTGCCAAATCAAGCGATATAAACACGGCGTTTAGCGCGGCTAATGTAAATGGGCAAAACGGCTTTTCGCTGCTCGATGGTACCAAGCCGCTGGATTCGTACAAAGGGATAAATACCTACCTGTCGGGCTATATTACAGGCGATGTCTACTTCGGCCCAAAAGCGAATCTGACAGTAGGTTTCCGTGGCGAATACAACGATCAGGGCATCCGCGCTACCCGAACAACGACCGAAGAACAACTGGTATCGAACAAAGTCTTCAGTCCGTTACCATCGCTGAACTTCACCTATAAACTAACCGACCGAATCAATTTACGTCTGGCTTATTCTTCCTCACTCAACCGTCCTGAGTTCCGTGAGTTAGCGCCGTTTAGCTACTTCGACTTCAACCTGCTGGCCGATATTCGTGGCAATACATCGTTGAAAACTGCCAACATTCAGAACATCGATGCGAAATGGGAATTCTATCCAACCCAAAACGAGCTTATCTCGGTTAGCGGTTTCTACAAACACTTTACCAACCCAATCGAATCGTTCCTGTTAATTCAGGCGAACGGGTTAGCGTACACGTTTGCCAATGCCAACTCGGCTCAAAACTATGGTGTTGAACTGGAAGTGCGCAAAGGATTCCAGAACTCGCCGAGCGCGTTCTTACAAAATCTGTCGGTCGTTGGTAACGTATCGCTGATCAAGAGCACGGTTAATATCGGTGATATTGTGCGGGCTCCAGACCTCAGCGGAGAAGTTCGTGAATACGACATCCGGGGTATTGCCGATACCGAGCGCCCGCTGGCTGGTCAGTCACCTTACCTGATTAACGCCGGTCTATACTACACAGCACCAAAGTCAGGCTGGCAGGCCAACATCCTCTACAACGTGTTCGGACAGCGGATTTTCGCGGTAGGCAACCGAAACAACCCGACCATTTACGAAATGCCCCGGAACGTTGTCGATCTGAACCTGACCAAACAAGTCAACAACAAACTCGAACTACGACTGGGTATTCAGGATGTACTGAACCAGTACGTACGGTTTGCGCAGGACTTCAACCACGACGGTAAAATCGGCAGTGACGTCACCTCACAATCGGCTGACGCAGATCAGGTTCTTCGCAAGTTCAAACGGGGCAGCTACTACACGCTAAGCGCGATCTACACATTTGGTCGTCGGACCGTCATTCCTTAAAGACAGTACCAATCAAGTTCAATTAAAAACCAATGTTTATGCGAGTTAACCAATTGCGCCGTGGGTGGCACGGCAATTTCTCAGCCTTGACAAGCCTGCTAGTTTTAGCACTGGGCGTATTTCTGGTGGTGTCGTCCTGTAAGAACGACGAGACACCAGCACCGGTTCTGAGTATCACGAGCATTTCACCAACATCGGCTCCAGTTGGTACACCCATCGTTATTACAGGTACAGCGTTCAACGCTACGCCAGCCAGCAACACCGTAACGTTCGGTTCCGTACCCGCTACGGTAACGGGCGCAACAACCACTTCATTAACAGTTGTGGTTCCTGCCAATGCCGGAACGCCAATCAATGTATCGACGGGTGGCGCAACAGTAAGCAGCCCGATCGCGTTTGCCCTGGGTAACAAACCTGTTGTTACAGTGGCATCGAACATTACAGCCAACACAAACTGGACAGCGAGCAATATTTACCTGATTCAGGGGTTTGTAAACGTTACTTCGGGCGCTACGCTGACTATCGAAAAAGGAACAATCATCAAAGGTGCTCCCAAAGAGCAGGACCCAAGCGGTCAGGCTAAAGGTGGTACGCTGATCATTCAGGCAGGTGCTAAAATCAGCGCGGTTGGTACGGCCGATTCGCCAATCATCTTTACTTCGAGCAAAGCAGCTGGTTCGCGTAACTATGGCGACTGGGGTGGCGTTGTTCTGATTGGCAAGGCTCCTACCAACCAACCCGGTGCTACTGCGTTTGAGGGTGGTATTCCAGGTACGATCGGAACTTATACCGACGTTAACGACAACTCGGGTACAATGCAATACTGCCGCATTGAGTTTGGTGGTATCTCCCTGACGAACGTGTCTAACAGCGAAATCAACGGTTTGACCCTCTACGGTGTTGGTGCCGGTACAACCATCGACCACATCCAGGTTTCGTACAGTGGTGATGATTCATACGAGTGGTTTGGCGGTACGGTAAACATGAAAAATCTGGTTGCTTTCCGTGGTTGGGATGATGACTGGGATACTGACTGGGGTTATGTAGGTAAAGTACAGTACGCTCTATCATTACGCGATCCAGAGGTAGCTGACCAATCGGCTTCAAACGGCTTTGAGTCGGATAACTTTAACCCAGGCGCACCCGCTACAGCAGCCAATAACGGCCTACCATTAACGGCTCCTGTATTTGCCAACGTTAGTAACTTCGTTTTCTCGGGTACGCCTTCAAACGCAGCTTCGGCAAAAGGTAGCGGTTCGTATCAATCGGCTATGCACCTGCGTCGGAACACTTCGATCAGCATCTTTAATTCGCTGTTAGTTGGTTATCCCGAGGGGTTACGTCTGGATGCTCAGACTGGTACAACCAACACGCTTGATAACGCTACAGCTGGCAACCTCCAATTACGTGGTATCATTCTGGCTAATATGAATACGCCCATTCGTGGTGCACAATCGATCACAAACGATCAGGCTACTGCGTTCTTCAATACGGCAGCTTACAAAAACCAGATTATTGCTAGCTCTAGTCTGGCTTCATTACTGCTGAACTCAGCCACCTTTACGCTGACAGCTCCTAACTTCCTGCCACAAACGGGTTCGCCTTTGTTGACGGGTGCCATCTGGGATGGCAAAGGTGCTGATGCTTTCTTCACGAAAGAAACGTTCATTGGCGCATTCGGAACCACCAACTGGACCACAGGCTGGACCAACTGGGACCCACAGAACGCCAACTACGATAAGTAATCGGTCAATTAATTTTATATATTGGTGTCGTAAGAAAAGGCCAGGGCTATGCTCTGGCTTTTTTTAGGGCGGTCGATAGCACGAACGAAGACGTTCGCGCTATCGACCGCCCGTTATCAAATCCGTTGAATCAGCTCCGCTACTTTATGCACTTCTCGGCCCATAATGTGATCAATGATGGATTGGGCGTGCTCACGGCCATTTTCAATAAATATTTTCTCCGTATAAATTCCGGCCAGCACCGTACCGCAGACGTATAAACCCGGTACGTTCGTTTCAAACGTCTCTTTATTGTAAACAGGCACCTGGGTTTGTGGATCTAGCTCGATGTCGCAACGGGCCAGTAGTGACGCATCAGGAATATAGCCCGTCAGAATAAACACAAAATCGGCGGGAAGCTGGCTTTCTTCACCCGTTTTCAGGTTCATCACCGTCAGTTGGTTGGTATCAATCTGGGTAACACACGAATCGAAAACAGTTTTTATTTTCCCCTCTTTTACCCGATTCTTTACGTCGGGAATGAGCCAGTATTTTACAGTACTCCGGAAATCTTCGCCCCGATGCACAATCGTGATGTTTACATCGTGACGGTATAACTCAAGAGCCGCTTCGACTGCCGAATTGGACGCGCCAATGATCACCACATTCGTAAACGAGTATTTGAATGGTTCATCGTAGTAGTGCGATACATGAGGCAGACTTTCGCCCGGAATATTGAGCCAGCGTGGGCGGGTAAAATAGCCCGTCGCCATAATCACTTTACGAGCCTGGTACCGATCGCCGGTTGTGGTCGTAATTGTGAACAGGTCGCCTTCCTTCTTCACGTCCCAAACCTCCTGAAATAGTTTGAAATTCAAGTGATAATAGGCTGCGGCTTTCCGGTAATACTGGAGGGCTTCGTCGCGCCCGGCTTTCACGCCCGAAATCGGAAAGGGTAAACCGCCAATTTCAATGTTTTCGGCAGTTGAGAAAAAGCGCATCCGACGTGGGTATTGCCTAAGCGACTCAGTCAGGCTTCCCATTTCCAAAATTAAATGGCTCAGGCCAGCTTTAGTTGCTTCGATACCAGCGGCCAACCCACAAGGCCCGCCCCCAACAATAACGACGTCAAATAGTTGCATAATATAGTTTTGAAAGATTCGTCATTTCCGACAAAATGGCCAACCGGTATCAGAAAACGGCTTTTATCGGTCTAAGAATAATCTAAAGATCACTACGACAAGCAACGAAGAGTTCCCGTCAAAGATTCCTCTTAATCGACAGCGTCTGGCAACGTAGTTCATTGAAACTGCCACTTAATAGATATTTATAGTTTGATTCTTTATCATACATCCACACGTTATAGTGGAAACGTATATATGTCTTAGAAACTATAAGATACCAATTTTACCACATACTAACCGTTAAGTATATTTTAAAGAAAAAACGCAAACAGTACAAATCCTTTTATGTTCATTTGGCAAACTAAATATCTCAACAATGAAAGGAACATTTTCTCATCTCACTCACTTCGTTCTATCTATTGTTTTAGTAAGCTGCTCGCAAGATCCAACAGCCACAACGCTGAGCACCATGACACCCGTATCCAAGGCTACGCGAGCCGAGGAAGCTTTTCCGAACCAGCGGGGAGTGTCAAAGAGCGCTTATCTGAACGGACAAAAAGTCAATTATAATCTGATTGGCGATCAGGCTGTATTTGAAAGCGATATACTTCTACAGCCCGAAAGTTTGAAAGAACAATCTGACATGCAAACCGCAGGAACTGGCCGTTCCAAAACTTCGGCTTGGTGGCCTAACAAAATCGTTTATTATGCCATTGATCCATCCTTGCCCAATCAGGCTCGCGTAACCGATGCCATTGCCCACTGGGAGGCCAATACACCGATTCGTTTCGTTCAACGTACAACGCAACGGGGCTATGTGATGTTTAAAACGGGTTCGGGCTGTTCGTCAAACGTTGGTTATTCGGGAGGGTTACAATACGTGAATCTGGCCAGCAGTTGCACAACCGGAAATACGATTCACGAAATTGGGCACACGTTAGGCCTTTGGCACGAACAGTCGAGAGCCGATCGCGATAACTTTGTGACGATCAACACGGCCAATATAATCTCCGGGTACGAAACGGATTTCCAAACGTATATCCAGCGAGGCAGCGATGGTTTCGACTATGATTCTGGACTGGATTTTGGCTCGATTATGCTCTATGGGTCGTATGACTTCTCTAAAAATGGTCAGCCAACCATGACCAAGAAAGATGGGTCGACATTTGTCGGACAGCGGAATGGATTGTCTCAAACAGATATAAACACCATATACTATATGTATGAGCCTGATATGGCTCTCAGCAAAATAGATACAAAGCAGAAATAAAAAAGCGTGTGGTGGATTTCAGGGTCTGAAATCCACCACACGCCATACTAACGATGTATCTATCGAATTCGCCTAACTGTGATAGGCACACAAACGGGCACGTGATTTATACACGGATCGTCGTTATTACTAGGCAATAGCTCTACGCTAGCGGATACTTTACACCCATTTACGCCTGTTGCTGTCACTGTATAGTCACCAGGGACGCTAACCACTGGTTCAGATTCAGTACTGGTAAATCCATTCGGGCCAGACCATAGTAAGGTAGCACCGGGTGCCTCCGCATATAAGGTTGCCGTACAGTTTACACAGGCCAGACCTGCTCCAGCAGCCGTCAGGTTAGTAGGTGCGGTTGTATCTGACGTCACATTGGTCGTAACTGTTGTCAACGTACCAGGACAATCTAGGCTACTGATCGTAAGCGTATATGTACCCGCAACCGATACGACTGGGTTCTGTTCTGCGCTGGTAAAGCTACCGGGACCAGTCCAGGCATACGTAGCAACAGAGGCAACCGAACCGTCGCCATAAAGCGCATGCCCTTTCAGGGTAACTTGCTTCACGGTGCAGGTGATTTCACCCCCTGTAGCCGAAGCGGACAACGATGGGGAAACCTTTATAACCACCGGACTCGATTGGCGGCAGGATGGGTTTTCTGGCGTGGGGTAAATAATGGCGTAGACATATTGCTGTGAAGGAGCAGCCGTGTTGTTCACCGTGTTGATTGCCGGATGATACAACACCGCCCGGCTGTTGGCATCGGGCATAACTGTACCCAACACAACACCCCCGCTTCCATACATAGCTGTACCCGATTGTGGCGTCGTAAATAATACAAACCGAACTGAATCAACCCGGCTCAAATGACTCCCAAGGGCAGCGATGGAATCTACAGCGAGTCCGGCACATACCTCAATAGGATCTTTCTCAGCAATTAGTTCGGGGCAAGAATAAATCGACAAATCATTCGTAAAATCATTCTGACCAGCGTCTTTCGAGGTTACAGCAATGACTGCCGATCCACCAACTAACTGAGCATCTGAATCACGTAAATCTGGATCTGTATAATTTGACCGATTAAGCGGTGAAAGCGAATAATAACGTTGCGGAACCGCAGCGCCCTGTCTGGCTCCACGAGCCGCCACTCGACCACCTGCCCCGGCCAAAGGTTTCGTTCCGTTTAAGGTTATATCCAACTTCGGCAACTGCAGGGTGTCCATCCGAATCTCATACTTATGATTGTATAGAAGCCCGCCAGGTACAGTTGTGTTATTGAAATAAAACTGCCCGCCATCATGGGTTGTCTGCGTGCCAACCAGGGCACCGCCATTTTCCATATCATGCAGCGTCAGTACAATGCCGTCGATACCTGGCTCATACGCATCCTGAATCCCGTCGCGGTTATCATCGAACCAAACCCGGTTACCAATCTCTACAGTGGCGGGGTCGCAAAGGGATTTGTTGGCGCCAAGCCCTGATGCTTTTCCAAACGAACCTGGCGAAAGCGTATATAAAACATAGTTACGATTCAGAGCGCCGTTTTTTGTGTTAAACACTTTTAGGCCGCCCGACTGGTACACATTTTCGATAGGGTCGAAAGCCGTCGTGATCACTTCACTATAACCCGGAATAAATGATAAGGCTCCGTTTGTTACCTCCGAGTGGCCAATATGATCAATGAAGTACCAGTAATCTTTACCAAAAAATTCACCTCCGCCAGGACCTTCGTTGTTACCAACTCCACTGCCCGTCAGATTTCCTGATTTCCCATTGCTTTCGAGAGCAAAAGCTCCGTTGGTATAAGCAGCCCGTAGCAAATCACCACCAGTAAAGCCATCATATAAGCCATTTCCATTCGGATCATGGTTCTTAACACCAGCCATATGCCCGAAACGATCCAGAAAACCGATTAACATGGAGCCATCATCATCGAATTCCAGATCCGCCACAATTGGTTGAGGATGCATCACAAACGTAGGGTTATCACCTAATCCACAAGGCGTTGGCCAGGCATCTGTCCAGGGCAACCAGTGGTCATATTTCGCGCAGCTGTTTTCGGGATGTAAAGGATCGGTAGTCACATCTGTCGGGCCACGCCGAAAATCAAGTGGAAAGGCTAGTACTTCTGTAAATACGGATGTCGATGGGTCGAATTGATAGATCGTTGCTTTAAGGTCACTTTGTAGCCCCGACGTTTCGGCAGAACACACTACGCCGACATAAATTTTCCCGTGATAAACTTTAAGCGCCCACGGCCGAAAATCGCCGTTTGAACAACCCGGATTAGGGACCGACCACGATTTTACAGCAGTAGCCGACGTTGGCACAACAGCTGGCGAATCGATAAACAAACTATATAACTTCCGGTCTTTCAGGTTAATAAAATACAGGGTTTTGTCATCTTCAGATATATCCATGCCACCAAAACTCATTCGTCCCGCTGCACTCATAGAGCCAGGATCGGTGCTGGCCTGCGTTTTATCACCAAATAAATTAGCAAGTGGATCGGCGTGTGGATCATCGCCAACATCAATACCAACCGAACTAACCGACATGAAGGTTGTGGTTGTACCAGATGCAATATCAGTTATGTATATACCCCCAGGGCCGCCGGGTCCAAAACTTACATGGCGTTTAACAACAGACGCGCTAAAGACTTTTTTCGTCCGTCGCTGATAGGCCAGTGCCCATACTGCCCCTACTTCTCCAGCAGTGGCCAGGTGATTAGGCGGAAAATTAGTTGGGCCTGCTACCCCAGATGCATTATATGGGAAACTTACCAACGCATCTGCCTTCGCCGATTGCTTATCCTCTGGTACGGTATTTCCGTCTTTATCGGTTGTTATCTGCGTATTGCCATTCACATAACAAGGGGTAATTATGCCAACTCCCGTCCGTTGGCAATAATCTGCCGGATAATTGATACCAAGATTTGCCGTAGTAGAGGGAGCCGTTATAAACTGCACACTCGTGCCGCTACCCGTTCCAAAAGGCCCGTTGTAGTCGCCAGTTGGCAAGCCTGCAAACTCAACGCGTACGATCTTACCCGCTGGCACGTCGGTACTATTAAATGAATAAGACCCATCAGCAGCGGTTGTGGTCGATATTGGTGTCTTGCTTAAGTCAACAAAAGCCAGAACAGTAACTCCGGCTACACCTACTTCAATGGGTAGTGTGTCGGAGCGAATTCCATTTAGGTCAAAGTCACGAAAAACAATGCCCTTTACCTGCGCATTAGCCGTTGTTATACAGGCAACAAGCACCCATAAAGCGACTAACCATTTCCTGTAGGGATCAGCGGTGGATACATAAATTTGCTTCATAAATTGAGAATCTTCGTTGGAAAAAGGAATGTACTAAACGCTGGAGAGCTAATAAACTATTGATACAAAACCAGTTACAATAAAAAATAACTAACTTTATTAAGGATACTTATTGTTCATCAGATCAAATAGCCAAGCATTTGCCAGACAAAACCCTTGCCAGACGGCTGGCGGTTTTCTACGTATATTTACCCTCCATACTGCTCAAATCTGTGGAAAACCAGTTAAACACGTTGTTTTCGTCATTCGAGAGCGAAGAAATAACTTTCTTCGCTGACCTAATTTTACCAATTCCGGTACCAAAATTGTTCACGTATAGAGTTCCGCGAGGAATGGCCGACACGCTCAAAATTGGTGCCAGAGTTATTGTACCGTTTGGTAAAAAAAATAGCCGGGTGCTTACGGCTGTTGTGGCTAAACTGCATAATTCACCGCCTACGGCTTATCAGGCACGTTATATCAGCGAAGTGCTGGATGAATATCCGTTAGTTACAGGCTATCAACTGGAGTTGTTTAGGTGGATGGCGGAGTATTATATGTGCTGTATTGGCGACGTAATGAACGTTGCCTTGCCGTCGGGTTTGAAGATTTCGAGCCAGTCCAAAGTACAGGCCAATCCGGATTTCGACTATCCCGAACTACTTACTGAATTTGAGGGAACCCTACTGGCCGAACTCAAAAAACACCCGGCCCTTTCCTATGAAGAACTTGGTCGGTTGGCTGGCGAAGGCACCAATGTCCCTGCCCTGATTAAGTCATTAGTAGGTAAAAAAGCAGTCATCGTTTTTGAAGAGGTTCGGGAAAAATACATCCCGAAAATGATCCGTAAGGTTCGCCTTCATCCTAATTATGAAGAGCGGGAACAACTGCTGGTTTTGCTGCAACGGCTCGAAAAACTACCTAAACAGCAGGAGGTAGTTATGCGCTACCTGAGCCATGTCCCGATGCAGCGCAGCCCGGAACTGAATCAGAAAGGATTGGATAAAACGATCCTCAATCAGGACGACGAACTATCGCAATCTTCGCTGACAACGCTCATCAAAAATCAGGTATTCGAGACGTTTGAAGTAATTCAGCCTCGTTTTTCGGACAATGCCGCTCCGCAGGTGGAAATCAAACTAACCGATGCCCAGCAAACGGCTTCGTCGCAGATTATGGCGCAGTTCGAGAACCAGAATATTGTTCTGCTGCATGGTATTACAGGGAGTGGTAAAACGGAAGTTTACATTGATCTTATCCGGCAGGCACTCGATAGTGGCTCGCAGGTGCTTTATCTACTTCCCGAAATTGCCCTGACCACGCAGATTGTGGTCCGTCTGCAACGCGTTTTTGGGGATAAAATGGGCATTTATCACTCCAAGTTCTCAGACAATGAGCGCGTGGAAGTCTGGAAAGGAGTGGTATCGGGTCAGTATCAGTTTGTGGTTGGCGTGCGTTCGGCCGTTTTTTTGCCTTTCGATAATCTGGGTCTCATTATCGTGGATGAAGAGCACGAAACCAGTTATAAACAACACGACCCGGCCCCGCGCTATCATGCCCGCGATGTAGCCATTATGCTGGCTCACTGGCAGCAGGCTAAAGTATTGTTAGGTTCGGCCACCCCATCACTCGAAACCTACTTTCAGGCTAAGCAAGGACGCTATGGTTTGGTAGAGCTTTTCCAGCGATTCGGAAACGCTACATTGCCGAATATTCTTCTGGTGAATCTTCAACAGGAAAAACGGCAGAAAACGATGAAAAATGAATTTTCATCAGCCTTATATACGGCACTCGAAGCCAACATTGAGCGGAAAGAACAAAGTATTCTGTTCCAAAATCGCCGGGGTTACTCGCCCTATATGCAGTGCGAGGATTGCGACTGGACGGCCGAATGCCCTAACTGCGCCGTAAGCCTGACCTACCACCAGCGCGACGCCGAACTACGCTGCCACTACTGTGGGCATAAAGATCAGGTGCCGCGTACCTGCCCAACCTGCGGATCTACGAAAGTGCGAACTATTGGCTTTGGCACCGAGAAACTGGAAGATCAGCTCCAGATTTTCTTTCCGGAATCGAAAGTGATTCGAATGGATTTAGACACGACACGCGCCAAAAATGCGTATCAGCAGATCATTCAGGAATTTGAAACGGGCCAGGTCGATATTCTCGTTGGCACCCAGATGATTACCAAAGGGTTGGATTTCGACAACGTTAGTCTGGTTGGTATTTTCGACGCCGATCGGCTTATTCATTTCCCAGATTTTCGAGCGACTGAGCGGGCTTTTCAAATGATTACGCAGGTAAGCGGTCGGGCTGGTCGACGTGCAGGAAGACAAGGAACCGTCCTGATTCAAACCCAAAATCCGCAACAGCCGATTCTGCAAAAAGTGATTCAGAACGACTATAAGGGTTTATACGAAGAAGAAATTCAGGAACGTCAGGATTTTAACTACCCACCTTTCTGCCGACTGATTAAACTCACCGTTCGACATACCGACAAAATCACCAGTCACCGTGCCGCCGAGCGCCTTGCTGCCGAATTGACCGATGCACTGGGTAGTAGTCGGATTCTGGGTCCAGAAGAGCCGTTAGTGGAGCGGATTCGGAACCAGTTTCTGTTCGACATTCTCATCAAAATCGAACGCGATAAAGTGAACATCAAGGCCGTAAAAGCCTACATCCAGGACCGTATCAACGACATCCTGACCGACAAGGGATTACGGCAAGTGAGTATCGTGGCTGATGTGGATTGTTTGTAATTTTTTCGTGTTATTGCTAAAAAACAGCACAGCTATGTTGGCAACAGTGACAGGAACCTACAAAAACGGGCAGATTATTCTGGATGAAGAACTGCCCGTAAAAAGCCAAAACGCCAAAGTGATTGTGACGCTTGTGGAAGATGCCGTCGAAAACCAGGAAAAGCCCAAACGTCAACTGGGTCGTTTACCAGGAGCATTCACTGATCCATACTGGTCATCGAAGGAATTTAACGACCCAATAGATGACTTGAAAGACTATATGTAATGAACGTTTTACTGGATACGCAAGCGTTAATTTGGTCCCTCAATAATTCTCCTAAGCTTACAGAGACAGCACGCTCGCTCATCCAGGGAGCCGACACGGTTTATGTAAGTCCTATCAACTTTTATGAAATTGCCATAAAAACTGTACTTGGGAGAAATTCAGGCATCAAAGGACCAATTCATCAAATTATACAAGAAGCTTTACTATCCGGTTTTGTATGGCTGCCTATATCTGGCAATCATATTGAAGCCTACACGAAGCTACCGCTTCATGAAAATCACCGTGACCCATTCGATCGATTGATTCTAGCAACTGCCCTCGCCGATGGGTTGACCATCATTTCATCGGATCACAATTTCCCGCTCTACAGCGACCTTGTCAAAACTATCTGGTAAGGACAGCCCTGTAAGGTTTCCCGTAAAATTTACACGAATACAACTGTTTATAAGCCCATCCGGTTATTTTTGCACCGGCTTCTGGCCGATTTTGCCCAATTTTCCATCCTATGTCAAAGAAAACCAAGATCGTAGCCACCGTTGGCCCGGCTTCCGAAACCAAAGAACAATTGCTGGCATTAGCCAAAGCCGGAGTAAATGTATTCCGACTGAACTTCTCCCACGGTACTCACGAAGACCATCTGCAGCGGCTTACCCGCGTTCGCGAAATCAACGAGGAATACAACTTAAATCTCTGTGTACTACAGGATTTACAAGGTCCCAAAATTCGTATCGGTAACGTTGAGAACAAAGATGGCGTGATGATCGTGCCGGGTCAGGAACTGGTCTTCACCAACGAAGATATACTAGGTTCGGCCACGCGTGTTAGTACACCCTACAAAGACATGTACCGCGATGTGCATCCAGGTGAGCGTATCCTGATGGATGATGGGAAACTGGAGGTTCGGGTGCTTCGTACGGAAGGCACCGATGTTGTTACCGAAGTCGTTTACGGTGGTCCGATGAAGTCGAAAAAAGGCGTCAACCTGCCAAACACGAAGGTATCGATGCCTGCTGTAACCGAAAAAGACTGGGCCGACCTTGAGTTTGGCCTCGAACACGATGCCGAATGGATTGCGCTGTCGTTCGTACGGGAAGCGTCTGAAATTCTTGAAATTAAGGAATACATCAAATCGAAGGGCAAAAAGAGTCGCGTTATTGCGAAAATCGAAAAGCCTGAAGCGATTCAAAACATCGACGAGATCGTTGCTGCAACTGATGGCTTAATGGTGGCTCGGGGTGACCTCGGGGTTGAGTTACCAGCCGAAGAGGTGCCGATGATTCAGAAAATGCTGGTTGAGAAATGCAACAAAGCAGGCAAGCCCGTTATTGTAGCTACGCAGATGCTCGAAAGCATGATCGATGCTCCTCGTCCAACCCGTGCTGAAATCAACGATATTGCCAACTCCGTAATGGATGGTGCTGATGCGGTTATGTTGAGTGCAGAAACCGCTTCGGGTAAATACCCAATTCTGGCGGTTGAAAGCATGGCAAATACCATCAAACAGGTTGAAGCCACTACTGATAAAATTTATTATCGCTACCACGCCTACGTGAATGAGCACCCAACCGAAAACGTGCTCAATGATAACGTGGTTATGAGTGCCTGCCGACTAGCCCGCGACACTCACGCGAAAGCGATTATTGGCATTACGAACTCGGGTTATACTGCCGTTCGAATTTCGCACCACCGCCCCAAAGCGGATCTGTACGTTTTCTCTAACGACGCTCAGCTACGGAATACGCTTGGTTTATATTGGGGTGTACAAGTGCTTCCTTATGAGCCAGATCTAACCCTGACGGTTGATCAGACGGTTGAAGCCATTAAACAAACGCTTATAGGACAAGGTAAGCTGCAATCTGGCGATATTTTCATCAATACGCTCAGCATGCCGTTAACGCAGTCTCGCAAGACGAATACCGTCAAATTGAGCACGGTCGATTAGCAATGGAATAAGCTGGCGCGGGTATTTACCCGTGTCTTTAATTTTGTCAGCATTCGCTGACGCATGAACAGACGAAATGCCAGCCAATGCTGGCTATATGAGAAGGCACGAGTGAATACTCGCGCCAGACGGCAAACAAAATCGCTAGTTGATAACCAACTAGCGATTTTGCTTTTACCTACGCAAATACAGCCTGCCGCTGCATGTTGTTTTTCATCAGACGCCCCTGCTTCACCAGTTTATGAATAAATTTCATTTTCTGAATCACTGCTGGGGTAAACACCTCAGGAACCATATCCAGCAAGCCCAGCGTACGATTCATTTCATTCAGTTTGATGCCCAGCTCCTCGTATTTGAGGAGCATTTTTTCGAAAGGAGCACCTTCGAAATCAACCGCTTCTTCGGCTTCCAGCAATAAATGAACACTGTCGGCTGTGTCCAGAATGGTAATCATTTCCAGGTACGCCCGAAATGTCTCCGCAAAGTCTTCCCAAGGGTGCATACTGGCATAGGCACTAATATAACTGAGCGGCCAGTCGGGCTTGGGGCCGTACTGGTAGTATTGGTTCATGGCATACGAATAACCCAGCGACGTATGATCGCCGAATACGGCCTTACATTCCTCTTCGCACTTATTCTGAACCAACAGTTGCCAATAGTAATGACCAATTTCATGATGAAAATGACCAATTAACGTACGCCGAGCCTCACCAAAATCCACCCGTAGTTTTTCCCGTTCTATTGGATCGGCTTCCTCAATATTAATCGTTATTGTGCCATCAGCGTGGCCTGTAAATACTTTTTCGGCAATAATCGCATCTGTTCCCGCATGCGTTATCTGAACCACATCTCCTTTGAAGTCAAAAGTTAACGGAAGTGGGAATCCGTCATAGATCGACCCGTAAGGCAGATTTAACAAATCCAGTGTATAAATAAGTCGCCGTTTAGCCGCTTCGAGGTTATACCATTTCTCCCGATTACCAGGTACACTCATATCCGGTACCACCCGATTCAGGCTACAGCATTTGCAATAAGCATTGGCTTCCTGCCAGGTCGTTTTTACTTCCACCAACCGATTACAAACCTGATAATTCCGGTAGTTCAAACACTTTGTTACCTGAGCCCGACAATGATTGCAGCTATACGTATAGGCATCTACGGCGTCGAGCGACCGGATCCCTTCGCAGGAAGGGCACCAGCCTACTTCCCGATGGCAAACAACACAGGACGAGTTTTCAAAGTGTAACGTATTACCACATTGGCATGGATATATTTTCATCAGTACTATCTGTTCATTTAACGTGAGTAAAGGCCTGTTAGCCTGTACTATAACTACAGGACCAATCAAGTTGTTGGCTCAATCCACTTGATTGGTCATGGAAATACAGCATTTTAATTTCTCGAAAAGTCACTACCAACGTCCTATAGCGGGCGAATACGACGCCGATGCTCAAAAAAACAAACTCCCTTTTGAAGCTTAATTATGAGATAGAAATCTGTCTGGTCTGCGAATAGCATCATCGCTATCATCAAACTTCAACGTGAAGCAACAATTATTAAAATATCGGAAAAAATTGCACTATTGCAAAGAATATTTTGCCTTATCTAATAAAAAATAAGAATTCAATTGGTAAAATCCAAGATCGCCATAATTTTACCTTCTCTAGTAATACCCACCTCATTCATTCATACGGTTCCTGTTTTATGGCTATAAAAGTTGCAATATCACACAAGACAGCCTATAATTTCGATCGATTGGTCGGGCTTTCTCCGCATATATTCCGGCTTCGCCCTGCCCCGCATTCACGTACACCAATCGACGGGTATACCTTCAAAATATTTCCCGAAAACCACTTTATCAATTGGCAACAAGACCCGTTTGGGAATTACCAGGCCAGGGTCGTCTTTCCCGAAAAAACGAAAACCTTACGAATTGAAGTAGAGGTACTGGCTCGCCTGGAAGTCATTAACCCTTTCGATTTTTTCATTGAGGAATACGCCGAAACGTTCCCCTTCAGTTACGACGAGCACTTACTTTCTGAGCTGAGTCCTTATCTGGAAATTCGGGAAAACGGCCCCTTATTAAATGAATGGATTGCGAAAAATAGAATTGACGATCCGATAAAAACGGTTGATTATCTGGTTCATCTCAATCAGCGGCTTAATCAAACCCTCGGGTACAACATTCGTATGGAGCCGGGTGTTCAATCCTGCGAGGAGTCACTGAGTATATTAAGTGGCTCCTGCCGCGATTCGGCCTGGTTGCTGGTCCAGATTCTCCGACATTTGGGGATTGCTTCCCGCTTTGTATCTGGTTACCTGGTACAGCTAAAACCCGATGTAAAATCATTGGATGGTCCTTCGGGTCCAGAGGAGGATTTCACGGATTTACACGCCTGGGTCGAAGCTTACGTGCCGGGAGCGGGCTGGATTGGCCTCGATCCAACGTCGGGATTATTTGCCGATGAAGGGCACATTCCTCTTTGTTGTACTCCACATTACAAAAGCGCAGCTCCGGTTACGGGCGCAACTGATATAGCCGAAGTTTCGTTTGACTACGAAAATCAGGTTTTCCGGATTTTCGAAGATCCGAGAGTTACTAAACCGTATACCGAAGAGCAATGGCAGCAGATTCTGAAAGTTGGTCATGATGTAGAAAAAGATTTGCAAGCGGGTGACGTTCGCATGACGATGGGGGGCGAACCTACCTTCGTATCTATCGATGATAGTGAATCGCCCGAGTGGAATTCAGCCGCCGACGGGCCTCTCAAACGCAAGCTCTCCTATAATCTGGCGCTGCGGCTGAAAAACCGGTTTGCGCATGGTGGATTGCTGCATTTCGGTCAAGGGAAATGGTATCCGGGTGAGCTGTTTCCGCGCTGGCAATATGCGCTGTACTGGCGGAAAGATGGGTTGCCAATCTGGAACAATGATGATCTGATTACGAAGGAAAGCCAAACGTCGTATACGCACAAAGAGGCCGAAATTTTCACAACTGAATTAACCAAATATCTGGGGCTGAACACCGACAATATTGTTCCGGCCTACGAAGACCCAATTTATTGGGCACTGGAAGAAGACAAACTACCCGTTAATCTCGATCCGCTCGCCTTCGATCTAAGCGACTCGATCGAACGCCGAACGCTGGCTGGTATTCTGGAACGCGGGCTCAATAATCCAGCCGGTTTTACCCTACCGATAGAGTGGAATGCAAATACCAATGGTTGGGTGAGCTGCCTCTGGCAATTCCGTCGTAAAAACTGTTTTCTGATACCCGGCAACTCCCCCATTGGTTTACGCCTGCCACTTTCGTCGTTACCCGATGTATCGGAAGAGCGCAAAAAAGATGCAGTCGAACGGAGTTCATTTGAAGAACTGCCGGAGTTAGAAGCGTATGAAGATTACCAATCGGTTGTTACGAATCGATATGGCACTGAAGCGCAGCCCTATAAAGCACCTGTCCGGAAGAAACAGGGCGAGAAGTCGAAAAAAGCGCCACTTTTCGAGGTCGACACCATCCGGACGGCCTTGAGTGTTGAAGCCCGCGAGGGAATTCTGTATGTATTTCTGCCACCTGTCGATTACCTGGAGCACTATCTGGATTTAATTGCCTCCGTAGAAGCCACTGCTGAAAAGTTACAGATGCCCGTTCGGATTGAAGGCTACACGCCCCCCTCCGATTATCGTATCCAGAAACTAGTCGTCTCCCCGGACCCCGGTGTTATCGAGGTCAATGTACAACCGGCCGCCAACTGGCAGGAATTGGTCGATAACACGACAGCCTTGTATGAAGAAGCATTTTATGCCCGCTTAGGTACGGAGAAATTCATGGTCGATGGTCGACACACGGGTACGGGTGGCGGCAATCATGTGACCATCGGCGGGGCAAAACCGTCAGATAGTCCAATCCTCCGTCGTCCTGATTTATTGCGAAGTTTACTAACCTACTGGCAACACCATCCCGCACTCAGTTATTTGTTTGCCGGACCTTTTATTGGCCCAACCAGCCAGGCTCCACGTATTGATGAAGGTCGGGACGAACGCCTGTACGAAATGGAAATTGCATTCGATCAAATCCCGGAAGATCGGGAAGTACCGTTCTGGATGGTCGATCGTATTTTCCGCAATCTTCTGGTCGATATTACCGGGAACACTCACCGAACGGAGTTCTGTATCGACAAATTGTATTCACCCGATTCATCGACGGGCCGATTGGGTATTCTGGAATTCCGGGCGTTTGATATGCCTCCGCACAAGCATATGAACATGGTGCAGACGCTGCTGGTACGGGCGCTGGTATCGATGTTCTGGAAGCAGCCTTACAAGAAAAAACTGGTGCGTTGGGGAACAGAATTACACGATCGTTTCCTGCTCCCCCACTTCGCCTATCTGGATATGGTCGATATTGTTAACGACCTGAAAGACGCTGGCTATCAATTCGATATTTCCTGGTTCGATCCATTTTTTGAGTTCAGATTTCCGCGTCACGGCACTATCGTTATGGATAATATCCAGATGGAGCTGCGTCTCGGTATCGAGCCCTGGCACGTGCTGGGCGAAGAGTTATCGAATACCGGAACCGCCCGTTTTGTCGATTCGTCGCTGGAGCGGCTCCAGGTAAAAGTGAGTGGTTTTGTCGAAGGTCGCCATGTATTGGTGTGTAATGGCTGCCGTGTACCCCTCCGCAACACAGGCATCAAAGGCGAATACGTATCTGGCATTCGATACAAAGCCTGGAACCCGACCTCCGCTCTTCATCCAACTATTGGTGTAGATGCTCCGCTGGTATTCGATGTGATTGATACCTGGAATAATCGGATTCTGGGCGGATGTACCTATTTTGTATCGCACCCCGGTGGTCGTAGTTTTGATACGTATCCGATCAACAGTTACGAAGCCGAATCGCGCCGAACCAGCCGTTTCTGGGGCTTTGGACATACGCCGTCTCAAAAAGAGGAGATTCCCGTTACGGTGAAGTCTACGCCGAGCATTTCCCGGTTTGTGGCCGAACACAAGAAAGATCTTCGGATGGATACCCCGGTTGAATTAGTCAATCAGGAATATCCGCATACACTTGATTTACGCCAGTTTTGGCGTGCAAAATAAACGAGTATCGTTGCCTATCTAGCAGGAGTTATGGTTTCAGAATCTACCCGTAGTTTACTTGACTCATACACGAGTAAGCTAAATTCATACGATGAAATATTGGCACCGAATGGGGTGATAAAACCGCATTGGGAAAAATTATTTTCTTCGCTGGAGAAAGTCGGGAATGAGGAACTGAAAAACCGGGCCCAGGAAATCAAAAATAAGATTCGCGAAAACGGGGTTACCTATAACATTTATCAGGGAACCAATGGATTAAATAGCCCCTGGAAATTAGACCTGATCCCTTTTCTGATCGAGCAAAAAGAATGGCGTGCTATCTCGAAAGGTTTACAGCAGCGTGCCATTCTTCTAGACTTAATACTTCGGGATATTTATGGCGAACGAACGCTACTAAAAGAAGGCATTCTTCCTCCCGAATTAGTGTACAATAACACGGGCTTTTTTCGCCCCTGCCAGGATGTAAAATTACCGACCCAACATCAGTTGGTGATGTATGCTGCCGATATGGCTCGTGGGCCTGATGGCCGAATGTGGGTAGTCGATAATCGGACGCAGGCACCCTCGGGATCGGGTTATGCGCTCGAAAATCGGGTGATTCTTACCAAAATCATGCCCGAGCTTGCCAAGGACATGTATGTGAGCCGGCTATCTCCTTTTTTTACGCAGGCTCAGCAATCCATTTTCAAAGTATTTCGGGAAAAATCGGATTTTTTAAACGTCGTTTACTTAACCCCTGGCCCTAATAACGAGACGTATTTTGAGCAGGCTTATCTGGCGTCTTATTTAGGGTATACGTTAGTTCAGGGAGATGATTTGATTGTTAAAAACGGCTTTGTCTGGATCAAAGCCATTGATGGTTTGCAACGGGTCGATATTATTATTCGACGTATTGACGATGAATGGTGCGACCCCCTTGAGCTTCGAATCGACTCGAAACTGGGGGTACCGGGTTTATTGCAGGTAATCCGGAACGGGAACGTCATGGTTATTAATCCGCCGGGTAGTAGTGCGGTCGAAAACACCGCGTTCAATGCGTTTTTACCGTCTTTATGCCGCCATTTTTTACGCGAAGAATTAATCCTGCCTTCCGTGGCAACCTGGTGGTGCGGGCAACCCAGAGAACTCCAACGAACGTTGGATAATCTGGGCAGCCTCATTATTAAAAAGGCAAATCGGAAACAGATATTCCGGTCGGTTTACGGAAAAGAGCTGTCGAAAGACCAATTGCAGCAACTCCGTGCCCAAATTCTGCAAAATCCAACCGAATACGTAGCGCAGGAAGAAGTGAGTTTTTCAACAACACCCACGTTTGTTGATGACCATATTGAGCCCCGTTACGCGGCTATTCGGGCCTTTTTGACAGCCACTCCGAATGGCTATCAGGTTATGGAAGGCGGCTTGACCCGGAGTTCGGCACTTAAAGACAAATTCACCTTTTCGAACCAATATGGTAGTGTATCGAAAGATACCTGGATCGTATCGGACGAAGCCGAAGTAATCCGGGAGCGCATCAAACTTCCGGGGGTTTCATATCAGCAATCGCAAACATCGCTACCCAGTCGGAGTGCCGAAAATTTATACTGGGCTGCCCGCTATAGCGAGCGTAGTATGACGGCTACCACCTTTCTGATGCTCACGCTCAATGCGTTAAATTTTCAGCGAAATTTTGGCAGTCAGAACAAAACGCAGCATATCGATATACAGCTTAAAACACTGTCGAAATTAATTAAAATTGAACCGCGCTTTTCAGACAAAAACAAAGAGGATTTTATAAATCCATACCCAATTATTGCGGATAGTATTTCCAACGCGGCAAAGCTCGACACCATTACGTCATCGCTCCAGTCGTTTTTGAGAGCCATGATTGCCGTTCGCGAACGGTGGAATAATGTAACCTGGCGGACCATCGATGTTATTGAGAATATCAATGAAAAACTCCAGCAGATTCGCCCGGATCAGAATCCGAACGACATTCACAATACCCTGACGAATCTCCAGAATAAGCTATTCACATTTTATGGGATCGTCAACGAATCGATTCCCCGAAATAATGGCTATTATCTATTTGAGACCGGGAAATTAGTTGAACGAATTCTATCGAAGATTACCATTATAAAGTCCATTTTCAGTATTAAAACGGAGCAATTTATTGAAAATGAACTGATGGAAATTGTCTTGATGAACCACTTTGCCCTATCGCATTACCGGGCCACTTACAAGACAAATCTGGAAATGGAATATGTGCTGGATATGATTTTGCTGGACAAGCAGATTCCAGCTTCGCTTGCTTATTTATTAGACTCACTGGATCATAATATCAGCCAGTTACCCCAGTCATCGTCGCGATTAAGTAAATCCCGGAAAGCCATTCTGGAAGCATCTACTCAGATAAAATTGATTGATGTATCGGAAGTGTCAGCCGTAAACGAAAAATCGCAGGCGTACGAAAAACTAGATACCATCTTATCTAATGTGTACTCGCTCATTTTATCGGTATCAGACTCCATAACCAACCAATATTTTAACCATACAGCTCCGCAACACTCTATTACCGAAACAATAATTGACCTGGAGAATGAATTATAGATTAATTCATAAGACACAGTACAACTACAGTGAAAACGTGACTAATTATCACGGGTTGGCTTGCTTGATGCCTAAAAGTTCATTGCGGCAATCGTGTCGTGATTTTTCGTTATCCATTTCGCCTTTTCCCGACGAGACGTATTCACGCACCGATTACTTTGGTAATACCCTTCATTACTTCTCGATCTACAAACCGCATAATAAGCTCACCATTTTAGCCAAAAGCCTTGTTGACACCCATTCGTCGATAACCGCTGATTTTTTTATGACACCCAACGAAGTCAGCGAAAAACTCAGAACGAATAGAGCTTTACGAAGTGAGCTTCTCGATTATATGCTACCGAGTCCCTTTGTTCAGTGGGACAGTGAAATCAGCCGATTTGCCGCCGATTGTTTCAGTGAGAATCAGTCATTTTATCAAAGTGCGCGCTTGCTATGCCGAAAAATTTATACTGAGTTCACCTACGTTCCGGGTTTTACAACCATTCATACGCCACTCAAAACGGTATTACGGGAGAAAAAAGGCGTTTGCCAGGATTTTTCACACCTCGCCATTGCCTGCCTGCGGAGTATGGGCTTTGCCGCCCGCTACGTGAGCGGTTATCTGGAAACACAGCCTTTACCGGGTAAAACCAAACTACAGGGTTCTGATGCGACACATGCCTGGGTATCAGTTTATGTGCCTGACATTGGCTGGTGCGATTTCGACCCGACCAACGATTTAGTCCCGCAGGAACGACACATCACGACTGCCTGGGGCCGCGATTTCGGTGATGTCTCTCCTTTGAAGGGTATCATCTTTAGTACCGGCAAACACGCTTTTCAGGTTGCGGTAGATGTGATACCCATTTAAAATTTTGACAAAAAAAAGCCGCGAAACCAAGGGTCATCGCGGCTTTTCCGTTCTCACTGAAAATGAAGAACTTTAATGTGATCTAGTCTATTAACACAGTAGCTTAAGCAACTGTTTAGGCTTTTTTCGTTTTTGGCGTTTTCTCAGCCGCTGCTTCCGTTGCTTCTACTTCGGCTGTTTCTGGCGCTTCCTCCTTTGTTTCTTCGGCTGTCACCTCAAACACTTCGGGAGCATACTGACGGAGGATACCGTACCAGCTCACCAGTTTTTTGATATCGGTTGTGCGTACGCGCTCACGATCATAAGTTGGTACCACGGTGGCCATAAAATCAGCTAATTGATCGGCGGTGCCTTTCGAATCAACCGGAAGTTTATCGCTGTATTTTTCATTGATTGCCAGTAATACCGTGCTAAGCGATACAGATTGTTCCTCGCTGTCGTCATCGACATAGATAGAAATATCATTCAACACCGATACCCGCGCGGTTGGACCCATCATTGTTTTGGCCTTCTTGTCGTCTAGTGATTCAACAATAACGCCTGCCCGGCCAGGTTTCAGAATTCGATAAAGGCCGCTGTATCCAGCCACATTGGCAATCTGTTTTAATGCTTCCATAAAGAGACTTTATAAATTGGTAACGTGTATTTTGATGAGACTATTGCCCATCAGGAAAAGTGAATGAGTCAAAGAGAAGAAAAATGAAAAGCTACTTGCCTGTTTTTCGCCCCATCATTTTTACATTCTTTTGCTCTTTTAAATAACTTTCATTCAATGGTCGGATGAACGACAGAATATCTTCGCGGCCTGCTGCCGTAACTGCCGATGTGACAAAAAAGTCAGGGGCTTCCTCCCATTCTTCGAGCAGTTTAGCCCGGTACGTTTCTAGCGTAGCCTGTAATTTGGTTGGACCCAGTTTCTCGGTTTTTGTGAAAACAACGACGAACGGCAACCCCTGTTCGCCTAAGTTGCTCATAAAGTCGAGATCAAGCTTCTGGGGTTCAATCCGTGAATCGACCAGCACAAAAATACACAGCAAATTGGGTCGCGACTTCAGATAGCCATCAATAAGAGACGCAAATTTCTCGCGGTCGGCTTTACTGACCTGGGCATAGCCATAACCCGGTAAATCGACCAGGTACCATTCATTATCGATAATGAAGTGATTGATCAATTGCGTTTTACCAGGTTTCCCCGAGATTTTCGCTAAGGAATTACGGCTCGTTAGCATATTAATCAGCGACGATTTGCCAACGTTCGAGCGACCAATAAAGGCGTACTCAGGTCGGTCGGGCTTGGGGCATTTGGCCGCATCGGAATTACTGACCAAAAATTCGGCTTGTTTAACAGGCATAATAAACGGAGACAAAAACGGCTGCAAAGTTCGGAAAGATTACCGAGAATGGCACATCATTTGCAATTTGTCGTACTGCCCGCTAATTTGCTTCATAAACAAGTGATTGTGAAAGAAACGAAAATCGCTTGCTGGCACGTTATACACTCAGAAAACCATTAAAGACCGCCGGTTTGCCGGTTTGATTATGAAAAAAGTATTTTGGCTACTTGCATTCCTCTTGGTTGGCTTCAATGCACAATCGACTCATGCCGCCCTTTCTTCAACCCGGCCAAACCCTGCCGCTTCGAAGAAAGTAGCTCCCAAAAATGATACTGAAGGCATTCAATTCACGGAAACATCGTGGAGAGAGATTCTGAAAAAGGCAAAAGCAGAGAAAAAAGTTATCTTCCTGGATGCGTATGCTAGCTGGTGTGGTCCCTGCAAAAAACTCCAAAAGGATGTTTTCACCAAAAAGGCCGTTGGTGATTTCTATAACAGCAAATTCATCAACGTGAAAATGGACATGGAGAAAGGCGAAGGCCCGGCTCTGTCGCAGGTGTACCCGCTCGAAGCATATCCAACCCTGTTGTTCATCGATGGCAATGGTAAAGTGTTGAAAAAAGTTTTAGGGCTGCAAACACCCGAAGACCTGATCGCTATCGGTAAGAGCGTTAAACCGGCTGGTATCTAATCAACGACTCCAATTAGATTTAGTAGGGTCGGTTCCGCGGAACCGACCCTTTTTTTGGCGCATTGCCAATGTGTCTTCGGCTTGAGGCAGTAATTCCTGAAGTAAGGCTACAAGTTGGTTCATTCCCAAAATGGACGAAAATGATTCTTGTGGAAGGCAAGAATGGATGGCTATCTTTTGAGGAAAATTTACGGGTAATTCGTACGAGCTGTCCCTCGCTGCATTTGTAGGATTTGCTGCGCCATAGCGGCACTGATCGTTTGCCGTCGAAATCGCTGCTTAAATGCCGTTCTGACTTGTGTATGATAAGGCGTTTCGCGCAACTGTCGGATCAAACTCTCGGCATCTCCCGGATTAAATAGAATGGTGTTAGGTAGGTATTCGCGTACAAATGAAGCGGCATAACCAGAAACTCCGGCAATAATGGGTTTATCGGTTGCACCATATTCGAATAACTTAGAAGGTAATACGCGCTTACAGGCATCGATATCACTCAGGTGTACAAACAAATAATCGGCGTTCTGGTACTCAACCAGTAATTCTCGTCGGTTAACGGGCAAACGCAACTCAACGTTGGTTAGGACGTTCGTACTCAGCGCATCGATCAGTTTTTGTCGAGCTCCACCATCCCCGATGATCACAAAGCGGTAGGCGTCGCCCAACTGTCGGGCTACGTCTGGAATTAGTTGATGTAAACTCTGCCCTTCACCAATATTACCTGCATACAGGATGGTTTTAGGAGATGGGTTCGCCCCTGTACGGCTGGCTGGAATAGTCAGAAAAGCCGTATCGATCGCATTCGTAAAGTAACTGTAGGTGGCCTGCTGGAATGGCTTAAAGTAAGATCGGAACCCTTCCGACACCAGATTGATATGACTGGCATAGCCAAACGTATACCGTTCAACAACTCTCAAAAAAGGATTCAATAGCACCCGAAGGAGCGGAAGTTTGATGACATCCAGAATTGCCTCCCGAAATAGATCGCGGATATCTAAAAACAGCGGAGAAGCCCGTTTTCTGGCTAGTCGAGCCCCCAGAAAAGCCGTAAACAAACGCGACGAGGAAGCTACAACCAAGTCATATTCATACGTTCTAACTAGTCGAAAAGCCCGGAAATAATAGACCCAAAATGAGCGGATCTGCCCTAGAAATCCACTTTTATGCGCGGGTACCTTAATGCGATGAATTGAGATCGGGCAGCCGCCATTGTACCAGGCTTCCCGTTCAACAGCGGTTGGGTGGTAGGAGTCATAGCGGTTCGGCTGCGTCGTGATCACATAAATGGAGTCATTGGCGGTTAGTTGACAAGACAATTCATTCACCAGCGACGTATTCCGAAAGGCTCCGGGACCGATGTCAGGCTCGAAATAAAAGGTAAAATAAAGTACGTTCATTCCAGGAACAGGAGGGCCGTTTCAAGGCTGCTTGTGAATGTCACGGCAAGACATTGACTCGCTCGGAGGCAATTAAACCCTTCGGCCATTGTGGAGCTTATGACGCAAAAGGCTGGTTTGGTCTCCGAATAAAATGACATTTTTAGGGGACCAGCTCGCACGAAATCTCCAACAATTTGTACCGGAACAGTTGGGTGAAAATAAAATCGAGCGATCCCCGATGGTGCAGTTTTTAGTTTAGCCTGCGTCGGCAATAACCGATCGGTTATCCGTAGTCGATCAGGCTCCACAAACCAGCTTCGCTCGTGAATAAAACCCCATTGACGATACCCATCATGACGAGCAGTCAACTGACGCTGGTTATCAATTAACACCCTTGCTTTTGCCCTACGCCCAACCCGAAAATTGGCCCACATTTCGGATGAGTTGACAGTATGAAGCGTTACCGTATTATGCGCAACCGTACTCCGCTCCCATGCTCGACGGGTACTTACCTGATAAGTAGAAACGCCGTTATCCACAATTACCGGATAGTTATCCACATATAGCACAAACGAAAGTGTATCCGCGTGTGCATGACCGGGTTGATGATCAGGACCAACCGGCCCAACATCGGCCAATAGCTCGTACAGTCCTTGCCGAATCATTCGGTAGCCACTTTCCTGTAAACGGACAGAGTCGGAGGGCCGTTGAGTCAATACCGCCCTGGCTTTCTGTCGAAGTTTAGCCGTTGTCGGAGCAATCCCAAAAGTGGCGTCGTTAACCATCGGAACATCGCCATTCCTGAACGTAATACCATTGAGCCAGCCAAGCATTTGGGTGGCCTTATCTGTTAAAAAGAGAATAAGGCCACTGTCTTTCTGCCAGGATTCCGATTGCAGGATCAGTAAACAATCCAGCAGCTTATCAAGGAGTAGTTGATGATACATCGGGCTACGTTCGTCATGCCCACCATCGGCCAGAATTTGGCTTGCCAGCTGCTTTCGAAGTAGTCGGGTTGATTTGTTGAACCAATGCGCTTGCCGAAAGTAGATTGCCCCCACCAATAGCGCAAAGGCATTCTCGAGCAGATGGTTACCAGCTAAGTGGTACTCTAAACGCCGACGCAGCAAGTGAACCTGAGCAAATAAATGCTGCTCAATAACAGCGTCCCGAACGCGATGCTGACTCAAAAACTGTATCCAGTTTATAATTCTCAACGAAGTTGGATAGGACTCTAATCCATCTCGTAACGACTCTGTTTGAGCAATAAACTGATGAATCAATGCCAAACCAACCTCAAGTTCTAACGCTGGCTGATTCAGAAAATCGAAGTAATTGAGGTTGTATGTCCAAAGCTTGCCGAACCGATCGTAGTTCCAATCAACATCAGCGGCAAATCGAACCGACTGATTCAAAAAGGTGAATACGCCATTCTGCCAACTAATAGACTTATCTGCTGGCGATGAAGCTAGAAAATGGCCTTGCGGACTCGTTTTAGTCAGCCTTAATTTTGGTCGACTACGTAGCCTAAAGAGAATTTGATAGATAACCTGCCGTAACGTTAAATGACGTATGGTTCGCCAAAGAAGCCTTACGTTCTTCATACAGGCGACTTCTCCGGGCTCATGCCGATACCAGCGACATCGACCCACCGGTTTTCGCGCAGACTTTGCAAGGCACCCAATGTGGTTTGTGTCGCGTTAATACTATCCGCAAATGGAATTGGGGCATCTCCGCCAGTTCGCATTCGTTTTACCAACTGTTTGGCCTGTTCTGCATGGCCTTTGTCCTGTCGGCCCGATAAACTTGAAAACCGCTTGAAACCATAGCCTGTTAGCGTTCGAAAGTTGTCCAAAACCAGCGTTCGCTCCAATGCATATACTTCAACCCGCTCTTTCGGGTAGGTTTTACTTCCATTGCTGAAATAATTAATGACGCCAGTCGATCCGTTTTCATACTGTACTAGCAACGACGCCGAATCGGTTGTTTCGGTTGGTAATGGCCCCATGGCATTCATGCACACACGACGAACGAGACTTCCGGTCAGGTAGGTAATCAGGTCGATAAAATGGCTCACTTCGCCCAGAATACGCCCGCCCCCAATGGCTCGGTCATGCACCCACGAATTTGCGGGAATAGAGCCCGCGTTTATGGTCACTACCACATTCATGGGCAGTTCAGGAGTAGTCAGGAGCGCTTTCATCTTCTGGACAAAAGGCGAAAACCGTCGGTTAAAGCCAACCATTACCATCCGGCCCGATACCTGCTGTGCATCAATAATTGAGTAGAGTTCATGACTGTAGATCGCCAGCGGTTTCTCCACAAACACATGTTTACCAGCTTGTAAGGCTTCAATTGTTAGGCGCGCATGGCTATCGTGCCGGGTTGCGATCATGCATACGTCAATGTCAGGGTCGTCCAGAATAAGTCGGTAATCAGTAGAACTTTGAGCAATACCGTATTTTTTCGCGAGTCGTGTCGCATTCAGACCGCCTGAACTGGCAATCGTTTTGAGCTTAGCGCCTGCCGACGTTAAAGCAGGCAACAAGACTGAACTGGTGAAATTTCCGGCGCCAATAATGCCCATTGTCCCGCGCCCCGGCTCAACCCGATACCTGTTTAGCGGTAGTACGGAACTTACCCTAATTTCTTCCGCATACGTAAGTAAGGACGCAATCCGATGGGTTGATTTTATATCGTCATAAATTCGGCGATAATCAGTTAATGGGATTTGCTCTGTAATAAGCGGCTTAACATCCAGTTGGCCCTTTTCCAGAAAATGCAGAATCGTCTGAAAATTTCGATTTTCCGTCCAGCGAACATAGGCCAATGGATAATCCTGCCCCCGCTGTTCGTATGTATCATCGTAGCGACCGGGGCCATACGAACACGATACCCGAAAAGTTAACTCTTTCTGATAAAACTCGTTTCGGTTCAGATTCAGCCCCACCGAGCCAATCAGCACAATTCGGCCTTGCTGACGACTCATGCGGGCTGCCTGTGAGATAAGCTTATCTGTTTTGGCCGAAGCCGTAATGACAACTCCATCTGCTCCAACGCCATTGGTCAATGCCAACACTACGTTGACCACATCATTTTCAGTCGCTGAATTCAAAACCATGCACCCTTGCTGTTCGGCTAGCTGGCATTTCAATTCGTCTATATCGACCCCAATTACACGGCAGCCATTCAAACGAAGCAGTTGGGCCGTTAACAAACCAATAAGTCCCAAGCCAATGACCACGATGGTTTCGTTAAGTGTCGGATTGAGCAATCGGATTCCCTGTAAGCCAATAGCTCCAACAATTGTAAACGCAGCCTCATCATCGCTAACAGCCTCGGGAACAGGGGCAACAAGATTTCGTGGAATACAAACGACTTCTGCATGAGGGCCATTCGAAACAACCCGGTCACCGATGCGCAAATCGGTAACCCCCTCCCCTAACGATACGACTTTCCCTACGTTACAATAACCCAATGGCAATGGCTGATCGAGCTTCCGTAGTACAGTCTCCAGCGTTGGCCACACACCATCCGACTGAACCTTCTCCAGTACCTGTTTCACCCGCTCAGGCTGCTGTCGGGCTTTATCGAGCAAGCTGGCGCGTCCAAACTCAACCAGCATTCGCTCCGTGCCCAACGACACTAGCGACCGTCGGGTTTGAATAAGCACCTGCCCCCGACGCACTTGTGGCGTGGGTACATTTTCGAGCACCGTTTCGCCGGTTTTAAGATTTTGGCTAAGTTGCTTCATACATTATTTTCGCGATGTGTCTGGCTGTCTGGCCATCCCACAAGGGTGGGATTTGTCCCGTTTTAAGTTGACCAGAAAGAATGTCGATTACATACTGTCTGGCTGTTTCAGGCTTCAAATCAGCAATAAGTTGATTGGTGCCCAGCGCTACCGTCACGGGCCGTTCCGTTGATTCGCGAAACGTCAGACACGGGACCTTCAGATAGGTCGTTTCTTCCTGAATACCGCCCGAATCCGTAATGACGAAGGTTGCCTGTCGCATCAGATTCAGAAACTCCAGATACCCCTGTGGCTCCAGAATTTGCACATTCGGAATAGCCTCAAGTTTCTTATACAGCCCTAATCTGACAGCATTGGCGCGAGTACGCGGGTGCATAGGGAACAACACACGCCTGAGGTGTGCCACATTTTCGATAAGCATCAAAAGCGTACGCAACCCATTTTCCGTATCGACGTTGGAGGGCCGATGCAAGGTTATTAACCCATACGATCCAGCGCCTAAACCTAATTCGGCAAGCGTGTTCAACTTACGCGCACTGGGCAGATACTCCACCAGCGAATCGATCATCACGTTACCGACGAAGTGAATTTTTTCAGCCGAGATGCCTTCACGCTGTAAATTTTCTACCCCAGCCTGCTCTGTCACAAACAGGAGATCAGCCAGCGCGTCCGTTACTAGTCGGTTGCATTCTTCAGGCATTTGTCTATCACCCGACCGTAGTCCTGCTTCAACGTGGGCCACACGAACCCCATGCTGGACTGCCGCCAGTGTACAGGCCAATGTGCTTGTTACATCGCCAACAACCAGCACCCAGTCGGGTCTTTCTATAGTGAGTACCTTCTCAAATTTGTGTAGGATATCGGCGGTTTGCTGGGTCGTGGTTCCAGCTTGCACACCGAGATAATAGTCCGGTTTTGGTAAAGCCAGTTGCCTAAAAAAGATATCGCTCATTACAGCATCGTAATGCTGCCCCGTATGCACGATTTTCGATTCGATGCCAGGGTAAGCCAGAAAAGCCCGTTGTAACGGAGCAATCTTAATAAAATTAGGCCGGGCACCTACAATGCAGAGGATCTTCATTGGCTACGAGTCTGTTCGTTTTCGATAGACACCAACCAGCAAATTATTAACATACTGCTCCGCGAAAAAAGGCTTTAATACGCTCGAAATAGGATCGTAACTTGAAAAGTAAACCGTTTCAAGTGGCTCGAACCCTAGTTGAGTCAGCCGTTTATTGAACTTAAGTTTGGTTGATGTATGGCGGATAAAGGCGAAATAAGTCGGTCGTTTTGTTAGCCAGAAAATGACTCGTTCAATCGCCCGATAGACGCTTATATGGTTGGGAATCGAGACAATCAATAGGCCATTCGGTTTCAGAAGAACGTTGGCCTGTTCAAGCATTTCGGTTATATCATCCAGGTATTCAAGCACGCTCGACATCAGGAGAACATCTTGTGGCGCATACTGGCTTGGATTTGGCAATGGTAACAACTGCACCATATAGCACACGTTACCCGCCATCTTCTTTTGCTTTCCGAGGGCAATCATCGCTTCCGAACCATCTATTCCTGTCACAACGCAGCCTTTGCCAGCGAGATAATCACTAAAAACACCCGATCCACAGCCAAGATCCATAACGAGATCAGTCGGTTTTATGTAGCGGTCAAATAATCGTATCCAGACGGTAAAGCGCTCCTGAAATGCCTTCGACGTTTCATATCGATCATTGAACGCCGAAGCGATGACATCATGAAAATCAACGACATTATTTTCCATCGTTATTCATCAAGTAAACCCATTGATCTCTGTATAGCAGCGTGTTGTACTTGCCCGTAAAACCGCTCCCATTCTTCGCTGCTACCTGTTATTGAAAACCGTTGGCGGGCCAGCCTAAGGGCTCGTTTACGATACCCTTCGTATTCATTCGTTTGCATTGTCAGATAGCGTTCAATGGCCGTCCGAAGTTGATCTGGCTCGTTCGATACCCAACTACCAGCCTGTTCCGTTTCGAGTAATTGCCAGGGAGTGTGGATCGAGGCAACAACAGGCGTGCCTTGCGCCAGCGATTCGATGACCACATTTCCGAAACTCTCCGAATGAGACGGTAAAATCGTTATCCGGGCGTTGGCGTATAGGTATTCCTTTTGATCGCCATGCACCCAGCCAACAAACAGTACTTTAGTCGACAGGTCAAGCCTTTGTATGCAGTCTTTCAAGGTTTGGGTGTAGGTTTTGTTGGAGTCTGGCCCGGCCAGTATCAGCGTATAATCACTTTTTATAAATAGGGTCGATGCGCTCAACGCCATCAGTAAACGATCAATAGCTTTGATGGGATGTAGCCGACCTATAAACAAGAGATAGGGCCGAATGACCGAACCAATTGGCGTGGGGACTACCAGATCGGGCAACTCCATGCGGCTATAGATTTCACCAACCCTGGTATCGGCTCCGAAATGCTGACGGATATGGATTGTCTCGGCAGAACTCGTTGCATGAAATTGAACGCTCGGGTTGATCCATTTAATGAATGCCAGTATCAGGCGTTTCAGACCTGATCGAAAACCTAATGCCACCGGACTCAACTCGCCGTGGGGCGACCAGACAACCGGCTTGTTCAGCAATCGGGCCATGAGTACCCACACAAACGAAGCAGGATAGAACAAGCTGTTTACATGAACGATATCTGCTTTCCGAATAGCCAGCCAGCCCTGCCATATATGCCGAAGTGGCAGATAAAAATGAGGATTTCGCGTGTAGATAACCCGACCACAGTCGAGCAGTAGCCATCGATCGAGCAACGTAGCGGGCGGTAAACTTTGAGACGTCGCTACTACGGTTACCTCGTGCCCAGCCTGCGCCAGTGCTTTGGCTTGCCAGTAAATCGTGTTACTGGGGCCACCCATCTGCGAGGGATAAAAACAATCTGCCGACAGAAGAATCTTCATGCAACTTGTTCAGATGAGGGTAGATGACTGGCAATTCCCCGGTACAGTGCTGCATATTGCGAAGCGGATGCTGCAATCGTATACCGTTGGGCATTCCTGCGACCTGCCTCCAGTAACGTCTCCCGATAAACGTCGTCCTGAATAAGTCGTAGAATTCCCTGTCGGATAGCGTTTGTATCGGTTGGGTCCACCAAAAGAGCCGAGCCAGCCGCAATCGTACACATCGGCGTTATATCTGAAGTAATAACCGCACGACCAATGGCATTAGCTTCTAAAATGGGCATGCCAAATCCCTCGTAGGTCGACACAAACGTGACGATATCACAGGCCTCATATAGTTGAATTATCTCCGTTCGATTGAGATCGACATAATTCCTGTAATGAATTCGGTATTGTTGAAGCGCCTGCGTGAGTTCGGCAGTCAACGGGCCAACAATAACAAGTGTGCACACAAGATCAGCGATGGCGGCAATCAAACGTGGTAGGTTCTTATTGGGTGAGGTTCCTATCTGAAGCAGTACTGGTTGCGCTTTATGAAAATGCGCAGGCCAGGACGCAAAAATTGGATCGTAGCCATTGGCAACCACCACGGTTTTCTGCGCTACTTGCCCTACATGTTGTATCAGTTCCTGACGTATTTTTTCAGATACCGTCGTCACAACATGCGCTCTACGAATAGGCAGATAATACCAGAATAACCAGAACACAGCATATCGCCAGGGGCGCTTTCGGTTATTCTCCAGCGCACTACAATCATGAATTGTTAGCACTGTCTGCGATGCAGGTAGGGCCAATGCAGCATAATGTACATCGCCAGTAACGTGAAAAACAGTACCCGAGATGGTTCGTACAAAACGTAGATTTTGAAAGACACTCCACCACCCGCGACTGATATATGGCAATTGGATTCGAGTGGTCGACAGGCTCGATTGTTGGTCTATCTCGCGCTGAATACTACCGAATAGCTCTTCAATGCTATAGCCAGTTCCCGGACTACGAAGTAGATACGTAACCATCATAAAACCCTAGAGTTGAACACCAATACGTTTCATCGACCAACTTAGAAACCCAATAAACAGGGCGCTATTCACCAAACTTCCCCAGGTTGACAGGAGGTCTGTTTCCATCGTCAGACACCCAATGTACAGCATGGGCAACCAGAGAATAATTGACGGCATTTTGTCTGCAAGACTGAAAACAACCTGAAAACACCCCCGTAGCAACCAGCCATATAAATAGGCAAACAGCACACCGCCGTAGCCAAAATTCACATAACCTTCGCCCACGGGCGAGAGATTAATACTAGTGTTCTCAAACTGCGCCAGAGTCGTAAAGCGTCGAATATTTTCGTAACCACCCGTTTGGGGTTTGCCGGGCCAAAGCAGTCGGGGCACTAACGGGTAAATCAGGGATAGCAGCACTTCTCCGTTAGCATAAGCCTCATGAACAGGAACTTTGGCCATGGCGCTTCCAATCATAATCCCTTGATTAAATCGCCCAAAAGATGCCACGAAGTGCCTTGTATTCAGGAGTTTTTCAGGGTAGGTCAGCCGATCAACAAGCAACTCTGCCATCAGGCCCGCATTGGCCGTACGGTCGAATCGGGAGCTTCCCCAGGTATTATAGCGGTATTCGGCTTTAATTGACTGAATGATTAACAGCAGTGTAAAAGCCAAACTAACAAGAATCGTTTTTGCCCGCATGGTCATCGGTTCCGGTAGACTAATCGTCCAAAAAATCAGCAGGAGCAAGAGCCAGAAAAAAAGATCACCAAACATACCCGTCTGAACGGTATTGATAAGCAGTAGACTAATAACCAGCCCGACAAGCAGCATCCAATAGGCATTTCTGGAATAGTAAGCATACAAGGCACTTACCAGCAGACAATGCATCGGTAGCGCCCCCAGAAAGGCAGGCACTTTGGGTAGTAATGCTTTTAGCGAAAATCCACCTAACCCAATGATAAACAACCAAACAGCAACTGATTGGCGAGCTTGCAGATAATCGATTACATGCTGAATATATTGCCGATGAGATGTCTCGGAATTCCTGTCTGCCACTCCACCGATCCCTACATAAAATGCCGTGTAGGCGGGTAACGCATAACTAAAGTATGTATTCGACGCAATAGGCATCGAACCCGGGAATAGCCAGTACGTGATGGCAGGTACAGCTAAAATCTCCAGAGAAGCAATGGCACAGATACATTCCAGAATGACAATCTGCTGGCCAATCTGGTAAACGAAAATAACGAATGTATAGGCTGAAAACGATACAGCCAATGCTTCATACCAGGCACTGTCTACAAACCAGTGTAAAAGCAGGAAAACAAGAAAGCTTAGCGTCAGTCGTCCCACCAGTCATCGATTTGTAGCTGCTCCGAGTCTAATAAGGGTGCCAAACCTACTGTCTGTAGAAGTTGCGTAACCCGTTGATCGAACGTATGCCGCTGTTGAAAATGAGTGTATTGTGTTGCGGCTAGTTCGTGCCGCTTAACCGGCCGAGCCAGATAGTAGCGGATTTTATCAATGGCATCGTCTATATTCCGATAGGTAACCTGCTCAGCAGGAACACCGGTATGGTCTTCTATCGTCGATTTATAATCACAGAGTTGAAACGCGCCAATCCCGTTAAGTTCGAAGTATTTATGATTGACGGAGCTTACTTCAGCGTAATGAAAGTTATTGAAAACGATTTTGGCACCGTAAAATAATCGATTCTTCTCGGGACCAGTCAGCTGGTGCTGGTTGATGATAGCGTTTAACTCGGGACGCAGATAAGGCCCTTGATGCCCATAAACAGTCACTTTCAGTCCAGCCCGTATCAGTTGCTCAACCATGCGGGCGCGGTACGCATATAAATTCCCGAACACCAATACATCAATATCGGTCAGCCATTCGGCCACCGATTTTTCAACCGCTGGTTTTTGATAGATTCGCGGATTAAAGCCCTCAGGCAAGTAATGGGCATTCAGGCCGGCTTTGTTCCGTAGTGTATCAACAATGTAGGGCTCTTTTGAAAAGTAATAGTCAAAATCGGCCGCGATGATTTGTTGCTTTTCCAGATTCGAAATTGGATCAGGATTCATCTGCACAACAATGACGCCGGGCAACTGCTTCTTTAATCGCTCAACCAAAACCGGATGTAAGTAACGGTAGACTACAACGACCAGATCGGGGCGAAGTTTTATTATTCGATCGGCGATGTTGCTGCTGATGGCCCGATCGTAAAACTCAACGAACCGCGCCATCCAGTAGTTAATTTTTACGGAAACAAGCAATCCATCCGCCACATCAAGCAGGGTGGCCTCATAGCCCAATACCTGAAACGACTGGCAGAGATGCTGCTCCAGCGAGTCAGCCAATCGACTACCTACAACAACTATTTTCATAATTCACCTGCATCCGGTCAGAGTTGCCAATAGCTTATTTCGTCATCTTTATTCGTTCGGTAGAGCCCTTTCAAATCCAGCAAAATAGGTGCATTCCTCATGAGCGATTTGAAATAATCAGCATCTAATTCTTTATACTCATCGTGCCCAACAGCCACCACAACTGCGTCGTATTGGTCGGCAGGTTTGTCGAGTAGGCTCAGGCCATATTCGCGGGCAACTTCATTAGGCGACGCGTACGGGTCTACAATGTGCACGTTAATCGAATAGGCCATGAGTTCCCGAACCAGGTCGGCTACTTTCGAATTGCGGATATCGGCAATGTTTTCCTTAAAGGTTAGTCCCATGACCAACACCTTCGTTTCGCTCGGATTTTTGGCACGCTGTAACAGCATTTGCACCAACTTCGTAGCGATATAGTCGGGCATACTATCGTTAACACGACGACCGGAGTTAATCACCTGCGGTTCGTAACCCAGTTGTCGGGATTTATGGAGCAGATAATAGGGATCAACACCAATACAATGCCCACCGACCAGTCCGGGCGTAAAGGGTATAAAATTCCATTTCGTTGAAGCAGCCTTAATCACCTCCTGCGTGTTGATACCCATTTTGTCGAAAATGATAGCAAGCTCGTTCATGAGCGAGATGTTAAGATCACGCTGAACGTTTTCAATTACTTTAGCCGCTTCGGCAACCTGAATGCTTGGCGCTTTATAGATGCCCTCCCGAATGATACTCCCATACACGTCGGCAATCGTCTGCGTAGCTTCTTCGTCATTTCCTGCGACTACTTTAAGAATATCAGCCAGCGTTCGGGTCTTGTCGCCAGGATTAATCCGCTCAGGCGAATAGCCGAGCTTAAACTCACGCCCTACCGTTAATCCAGAGCAGAATTCCAGTATGGGTAAACAATCATCTTCGGTACAACCAGGATAAACCGTAGATTCATATACGACGTAATCTCCTGGCTTCAGAGCGACACCAATAACTTCCGAAGCGCGTATCAATGGTCTTAAATTGGGCACTTTATACTCATCTACTGGCGTAGGAACGGCCACGACAAAAAAATGCGCCTGTTTCAGTTCATTCGGGTCGGCAGTAAATAAAATATCGGCACCGATAAACGCATCGGCTGGTAGCTCCCGCGAAGGATCTTCAGCTCGTTGCAGCATCGCCACCCGATCGGGGTTGCTATCAAAACCAACGACCCGAAATTGTTGGGCAAACGCAAGCGCAACCGGCAGACCGATATATCCCAGGCCAATGACGGCGATTTTCTTTTCTTTCTGACGAAGCGCGTTAATCACGGGTTGCGTTTAAATTAAATGGGCTACTAATATTTTATCCTCGGCTATCATTGCCTTAAATCGTCCAGTCAGATTGGTTTGCTGAATCCATACAATCAAAATACTTATCATGAACCCGGCCCCTGTAAAAAGCAGTACCATAATCACTCGTTTAGGCGACGATCGCTTCAGGGGTACTTTGGGAGGTTCGAGTACATTAAATATCGGGCTTCGTTCCTGCACGTTCAATTTAGCCTGCTCAAACCTACGGGATAGTTCCGTATAAACCGTTCGGGCAATGGCCAGTTCATCTTCCATACGATGCCTATCCAGGGTAGCCTCCTGCATGGAAATGGCTTTATGATTGTCGTTGTAATGGAACATCGTGAATTGGGCCGCCTGATAACGTTTACGAGCATCGGCCAGTTGCTGTTTATAAAAGGCTAAATCCTGTCGGGCTTTTCCGGTTCTATAATTTCTGACGTATTGAGTCAGGTAATTCATTGCTAACTGAGCCACGAGGGCAGCTACCTGCGCATCGGGCATTTGAACGGTAATCGTAATAACGCCCGAACGCGTATTGAGTTTGGCATTAACACGTTCACTAATTTCTTCTGCCAGCTCTTGCTGTTGCGTGGTCAGATATAGGGGGCCTTTCTGGGAAAGATAAGTTTGGTCTTGTCTGTCGAATAGCTTCCACTGGTTCCAGGGCCACCTAATCTGTCCGGTTGTCAGAAACTGTCCAACCGTTTTCAATTGGCCCTTAATCGTAATGGGTTGCTTAAGCAGAAAAAGAATAAACGGAGTGCTCTGTAATACAGTCGGATACAAGTCTGGCCGAATGGCATCTACGCCTTCGGCATCCGAAAAATCAACCTCCGCAAAGCCCGCCATCGACGAGAGTCGTTTAAACAGATCACTCGCTCCCGTATTCATTTCAGGGATAATCCGTGCTTCTGACTGAAATTCCGGCTGTTTCACTAATGCCACAACGACGCCCAGTGTAGCAAACGCGATCGTGGAAGCTGTAATTCGTAACCGGCTTCGCCAAATCGCCCGCACCATTACCTCGACAGGTAAAAATAACCAGCGATTAGTGTTCGGAATTTGGCTGAATTCGGTCGGCGTCACCATACCTTCGTGTACAAATAGTATGAATTATGGGTTACTTATCGCCCACAAGCAAGCCTATGACGACAAAAAGCAAAAAAGTCTCCCATTTTTTAGATTAGGAGACTTAAAAAATCTTTTTTAAGAATTAATTTTCGTCAAAAGGCACTCTCTCTAGTGCTTTGGCAAAAATAGATTCTGGAGGATTCTATAGATTTTTTTGCCCCTATTGCGCTGATAATCAAAGACGATAGGATCAAAAGAATCGATAGAAACTAAATTGGACGAGTACTAGTCGTCATGCCAAAAGCCACTACATTTAAAATCAAATTCTTATCATACCAAGCAAGCTTTCTCGACTATGATATCAACTCAAATTATAGTCGTTGCATTAGCCGAATAACCATTTCATTTTTCCACGATACGAAATCACCGGCTTCGATATGCGTTCGCGCCTGTCTGACGAGCCACAGGTAAAAAGTCAAATTGTGTAGACTCGCAATTTGACCGCCCAGCAATTCTTCAGATTTAAACAAGTGGCGCAGGTAGGATTTCGAATAGAACGTACTGGCATACCCCCCTAATCCGGCATCAATGGGACTAAAGTCTTTGCTCCATTTTTCGTTTTTGATATTGATAACCCCTTCCGTCGTAAACAATAAGCCATGCCGGGCATTACGTGTCGGCATCACGCAGTCGAACATATCAACTCCTAAGGCAATAGCTTCCAGAATGTTAGCCGGTGTACCGACGCCCATCAAATACCGAGGCTTATCGGCGGGCAAGATGCTGTTTACCAGTTCAATTGTGCGGTACATTTCTTCAGCGGGTTCGCCTACAGCTAGCCCACCAATCGCGTTCCCTTCACGCTCTTTACTCGCAATTGTTTCTGCCGACTGCCGACGCAAATCGGCATAGGTACTACCCTGAACAATAGGAAATAGCGTTTGTCGATAGCCATAATGCCCTTCGGTTTCATCAAAACGACCAATGCACCGATCAAGCCAACGGTGCGTCATTTCCATCGACTGTCGGGCATAGCCATACTCGCAGGGATAGGGCGTACATTCATCAAAAGCCATGATAATATCAGCGCCAATTGTCCGCTGAATATCCATAACTCCCTCTGGAGTGAAGGTATGTTTAGAGCCATCGATATGCGACTTAAACGTCACACCCTCTTCTTTAATCTTACGCGTATTAGAAAGCGAGTATACCTGATAGCCACCCGAATCAGTCAGGATAGGGCGTTGCCAACCATTGAATGCATGCAAGCCGCCTGCCTGCCGAAGCACTTCCAGGCCAGGTCGCAGGTATAAGTGATAGGTATTGCCCAGAATAATTTCGGCATTAATGTCGGTTTCCAGTTCGCGCTGATGGACAGCCTTTACAGTGCCTGCCGTACCGACGGGCATAAAAATCGGCGTTTGAATAGGTCCATGATCAGTTATCAGGGTTCCCGTTCGGGCCTTCGACTGTGGGTCCTTTGCAGTAATCGAAAATGTCATAGTACAAAGATACGAACCCATGATTGTTTCAAGTTCAACGTTTCAGGTTCAAGCCTCGAACGAAACATTGAACCTGAAACATTGAACTTGAAACTTGAAACCTGCTTATCTTTGCGACTTCGTTAAAAACCAACGCAATAGCGAGTAAACTTTCCTGCTGGTGACTATAGTATTACTGATAATCTGGCTACTTGTGGTCAGCATTCAGCTCATTTTTATCCTTTTCGTTTATTCGCGAACGGCTTTCTACCGAGTACCCGAGCACACTACCTTAGGCGTACAGTCAACTGCACGTACCGGATCAACATCCGGGATTACGATCGTTGTTTGCGCCCGCAATGAACTGGAAAACCTGACCGAGTTATTGCCCTTACTCGACGCTCAGAATTACCCACATTTTGAGGTTTTAGTCATGGATGATCGGTCGACGGATGGCACTCACTTATTGCTGGAAAATGATATCGCCCAGCTTGAGCACGTTCGGTTTATCCGCATCGACAAAGAGCACGAGCACGTAACGCCGAAAAAATACGCACTGACCATCGCGCTGAAAAAAGCCACTTATCCAATTGTACTGCTCACCGATGCCGACTGCCGACCTGCCTCTGATGACTGGTTGAGCGGTATGGTCGCTCCGTTGGTCGACGATCAAAAGGCAATTAGCTTAGGCTTTTCTCCTTACGAGCATCGGCCAGGTTTACTCAATTTCCTTATTCGTTCCGAAACTCTATTCACCGCTGTTCAGTATTTATCGCTGGCGTTGGCAGGTCGTCCGTATATGGGTGTTGGTCGAAATCTGGCTTATCGAACCAGCCTGTTCTTTGCCAACCGGGGTTTTTACACCCACATGAACGTAGTTGGTGGTGATGATGACCTATTTATCAACGAAGTAGCAACGGGTCAAAATACGGCGATAAGTATCCATCCTGACACGTTTATGTGGTCGAAACCCAAAGAAACCTGGGCCGACTGGCGACTACAGAAAAATCGGCATCTGAACGTAGGCAAATACTATAAGTCTGGCAACAAATTTCGGTTGGGCCTGCTCACGGGCTCGCACGTATTGACCTGGACGTTCGCATTGATTACTGGCATTATTGTTTTAGTTCATGAATGGTACCAGCAATCGTTTACAGCGAACGAATGGTTACTTTTGCTAAGCGGAGTGGGTGTTTTTCTGTTCCGAATGCTTACGTTCTGGGGCATTACAGGTCGAATTAGTTACCGATTGGCTCATACAGTCCATTGGGCCATTATTCCATTTATGGACGTATTACTGGCTATTTACTACGGCCTGGCGGGTATAGCAACCATGTTCAGACGCCGTAAAAAAAGACTTTACTGGCGCTAAACGTAGTGTAAAATGAAGAGTGAAACGTGAAGAATAGCAAATTCAGAACACTACTTATTTTTCATTTTTCATTCTACACTTTTCATTCTTTATGAATATTGATCTGATCTTAAAATACTTTCCGAACCTCACGCCCGAACAAAAAGATCGTTTTACGGCATTAGAAGGGCTATATCGCGACTGGAATACAAAAATCAATGTAATTTCGCGACAGGATATCGATGCGCTCTACGAAAAGCATATCCTGCATTCGCTGGGGATTGCCAAGATTGTTCAGTTCAAGCCCGGCACTGAAATTTTAGACGTCGGTACGGGGGGCGGTTTTCCGGGTATTCCGTTAGCGATTTTGTTTCCTTTGGCCGATTTTCACCTGGTCGATAGTATTGGCAAGAAAATAAAGGTCGTTCAGGAAGTAGCCGATGCTTTGGGACTGACGAATGTGAAGGCCGAGCAAATTCGGGTTGAACAGCTAACAACGACCTATGATTTCGTGGTAAGTCGAGCCGTTACGCGTCTAAAGCCTTTTTTAGGCTGGGTACGCTATAAAATTCATAAAGCGGGTAACAACGATCGCCCTAATGGTGTTTTGTATCTCAAAGGCGGTGACCTTGCCGAAGAACTAGCCGAAGTAACTGATCGCTACCGCGTTTATGATCTATCGGATTATTTTGAAGAACCTTTTTTCGAGACCAAGAAAGTAGTTTATATACCTAAAAAATAACCTGGATTTATGTGATTTGACTGATAGACTATGATCTCAGTTGATTTGGCTTTCATTGAAAGCGATTCATTAAATCAAAGTCGTTCCGTAAAATCAGCTAAATCCCGGTTCAGATGCTATGCCAAACGAAAAATTCCGATCCAGCAGTTTTAAAGATCCATTAACTCCCGACGAGGTTGTCTTTAATGACAAGGGGGTTACGTTCCGTGCCCGCAAACTGATTGGCGGCACCGACAATTTCGTATTCTACTCAGATATCTCTGGGGTAGAGATCGACAATGGGCTGTTTTTCGCCACAGTTCGGGTCATTCCAAGAGCCCGTCCCGAAATTGTGATCTCTAACTTCTCAAAAGGCGACGCTCGTCGGATTAAAGAGCTGATTTTAGAGAATGTACCCAGCCATCGTCCGGATGCATTTCGCTAATCAATAGATTTATTTGGGTCTGATTGCCACTTTGTTAGCAAAAAAATACCCTAAAATCGATATTTTTTCTGCGTGATCACTTGCTTGGTATCGAGTTTCGCGCTACTTTTGCACCACGATTCCCGAATAGCTCAGTCGGTTAGAGCATCTGACTGTTAATCAGAGGGTCGCTGGTTCGAGCCCAGCTTCGGGAGCATTGGTTATCAGCCACTTACATCTTAAAAAATGTAAGTGGCTTTTTGTTGTGATACACGATTCCCTTCCCTGCTCATTAAGCCAGCTCAGTTGGAATCAAGGGATCAAGGTCAAAAGTTGTGGAGGGCGTTGTATTTTTCTAGGTTTGTGGTTTCACCCA
>NZ_BAAHBI010000002.1:0-38958 GCF_054776755.1 Spirosoma litoris
TAATTTTAGTCGTATAATCCATCTGGCTAATATACGACATGAAGATTCTGATTTAGTATAAGACAGTTATATATTTGGAATACGATTGATCCATATGTTAATGCTACAAACGTCGCATCTTGTCCTAATAATGATGTCTATTGTTCAGACAATCTTTTGGGTTTATTTCATGGTTATTGGAGTGATAGAGGGCATAATTTCCCAGGTAATATAGCACACCTACTAACAAGTAGATATTTTACGGATTATGGCGGTGTAGCAGCAGGTCTGGATGGATTACAGAACCGAGATCATGCTTACTCTGTTTCGGTTTCTCATAATCCTTCTCAAGCTGAGCAATATCCTACTTATTCAAGAGAGGTTAAAGTTATTACTCATGAGTTAGGACATAATTTCGGCTCTCCTCATACCCATTGGTGTGGATGGCCAGGCGGTGCTATCGACAACTGTGGTACGCCTGAGCCATACCTAGGCAATTCATGTAATGGCCCTGATCCTGTTAATGGTGGAACAATAATGAGTTATTGTGATCACGGTGGGGCCAGTTCATTCAGTCTTGGGAATGGCTTCGGTCCATATCCAGGCGATAAAATTCGTACTAAAATTGCTGAGGCTAATTTACCAATTACTACTTCTGATGGAATCATCTCATCTGTGGCATCTGGTAGTTGGTCAACAGCAAGTACATGGGCCTGTGGCATTGCGGTAAATGCGACCTATGATGCAAGTGTCAGTAGTGGCGATGCAGTTCAAATTAACTTCACTGAGGCCGCCAAGTCACTGAATGTTAATGGGGTTCTTAATCTATCCTCATCGAGTTCGACACTAAACATTAATAACAATTGACTATGAAAAACAGACTACTCTTCATATCCCTTCTTGTTTTGATAGCTGTCTCTGAGCTACTAGCTCAGCAAATTAATTTTAGTGGTAACCGTGTCCTCTCAACTGGAGCTTCTGGATCAGGTAATCTTTTTTTAGGATTCAATATAGGTTCTAATACGACAGGGATAATAAATACGTTTGTGGGCAGCGATGCAGGCAATCGAAATAGCTCAGGCTACGGGAATTCATTTATCGGCAATTCAGCTGGTAATTATAATACAGCAGGGTATCATAATACGTTTGTTGGTAATTCGGCAGGAAACTTAAATGATGGGGGGAATAGCAATGTATTTGTAGGGACTTTTGCCGGATTTTATAATGCATCAGGTAATTACAATACCTTTTTAGGTCGTAACGCAGGCTATCGTAATACAGTTTCTAACAATACATTTGTTGGAGGACAGGCTGGTGAGGAAAACACTGGAGGCAGTGCCAATGTGTTTTTAGGCTATCAGAGCGGACAGAAAAACACTTCAGGTGGCAACAATGTGTTTTTAGGATACATCGCAGGAAACAACAATATAATAGGTACTAGCAATACGTTTGTAGGGAGTAGTGCAGGAAGTAATAGTACAGGAAACTCAAATACATTTTTGGGCTACCGGGCTGGTATTAACAACACAACGGGTAGCAACAATATTATTGTTGGGCCTAATTCAGGAACTGCCATCACAACTGGCAATGATAATGTGTTAATGGGCTACAGTGTTCAATCGGGGAATGGCAGCAGCAATCATAATGTGATCATCGGTGGGGAAGCTGGAGGAGGGCTTTGGGCCGGCGGCAGCAATACGCTGATTGGGCACCAAACGAGTGCTGAGTCAATGAGTTTGCATCATGCTACGGCCATTGGCGCTGATGCGCGGGTTGCAATCAGTAATGCAGTTGTCCTGGGAAATAATGCCAATGTCGGTATTGGCACCTCTGCCCCAACGGCAAGATTAGAGGTTGTTAGTGAATTACCTAATGATAGTGGTTTACGGCTGACAAACCTAACCAGCAATAGCCAATCGGTCCATATTGCCGATCAGTTTTTAACCGTTGACCAAAAAGGTAATGTCGTAAAAGCTCGCTACCAGCTCCGAATTAACGACCCCAGTGAGTGGAGTGACAAAGTGTTCAATCCTACTTATCATCTTCGTTCTTTACCCTCTATAGCTTCTTTCATTAATAAATATCATCATCTACCAGATATTCCATCAGCGGAACAAATTGCTAAAGAAGGTATAGAATTAGTACAACTAAATGCTATTCTTTTAGAGAAAATAGAAGAACTGACCTTGTACAGTATTCAGTTGGAAAAGGATAATCAATCTATAAAACAACAACAGCAATCTATTGTGGGTAAGCAACAAAGTGAAATAAATCAGTTAAAACGGATAGTGAATCATCTTCTTAAAACGAAATAAGCTCAAAGCAAATCGTGGATCAATCTAATCAATCAAACCAACGAGAGTGTTCAGTAAAGCCGTATATAATGTATTAGCCGTTGACTTACAGGGTCGTAAAGAAACTTATATTAGTGATACCGAGAGTGCCCATTTTTGGTTGTCAGTTTTAACTGATCTCCAGAATCCGGTACCAAAAATCTGTTGATTTGCTCAATTGATAATTTAGTCGGCTCCAGGGATGCCATCGAAACGATCTTTCCTCAGGTCGATGTGCAACTGTGTTTGGTGCATCAAGTACGGGCTTCGTTACGGTATGTGGTCTCCAAAGACCAGAAGGCCGTGGCCGTGACTTGAAACCTATTTATCAGGCGGCTAACCTAGCCGGAGCAGAACAAAAGCTAGCTGATTTTAAAGGCAAAGAGGAACAGAAATATCCTTTAGTAGTGGAGAGTTGGCAACGCAATTGGCTGCGTCTAACCCGCTTTTTCGAGTACCCAGCAGTGGTGTAGACCACTAATACGGTTGAGGGATTTCACCGGCAGATTCGTTGTGTAACCAAATCAAAAGGCGCTTTCCCTTCGGAAAGTGCTCTGTTGAAAATCCTCTATTTAATCACGCAACGCATCATGGGCAACTGGACGATGCCCTTGGCTAACTGGTCGCTGACGGTACAGCAATTATCTTATATAGTGATCGGGTGAAACCTTACTTAAAGGTCTGAGAAATGACACACTTCACTGAACATTCCCCTATCACGTTTATCTAATTCATTACCTTTGTTAGCTTAACTCTTTCGCTTACATCCTATAGTCACTACTCACAATGAAACCTGTTATAAGGTAGCTACAAGTGAACAATTTACATTCAACAACCAGTACTGATATGCAACCCAAACCACCCCTTTCTAATCTCCAGCTGGAGTTACTAAAAGTTTTTTCCCGTACTGTTTCCGATGATGATCTAAAGGCTATAAAAGGTCTTCTGTCCAACTATTTTGCCCAAAAAGCGGCCGATTTAGCTGATGAAGTTTGGGAGCAGGAAGGCTTTACGGAAGCAAAAATGCAGGAATGGCGCCAAACACATTTGCGGACTGACTATAAAAGCCGCCATAAAAATGGTGCTCAATCGTGAGAGTCGTTATTGATACGAATCTTTTACTTAGCTGTATTTCGCCCAAATCAGCATCTCATTGGCTATATCAAGCTATTTTTTCCGGTCAATTTACGCTATGCGTAACGACTGATATATTAGACGAGTATGATGAAATTATCGAGTGCGGATTTCGTCGACGCGATGTAGTAGACAATGTGCTTGAAGCCCTCATCAACTCCCCTTTTGTAGAGCAAATAAACGTCTCTTTCTTTTGGTGGCTTATCACTATTGATCCAGATGACAACAAGTTTTCTGATTGTGCAATAGCCGCTGGGGCAGATTATCTAGTTACAGAAGATCGACATTTTGATGTATTGGCAGACATCGACTTCCCCAAAATTAATGTTACTGGTTTAGAAAAATTTCGCCAGCTTCTTGACGTTTAAAAGGTAAGCTGGTTTGTGTAAGTCGACTCACGGTGGCTGTGATCAAGGTGTAAATGCCCTTTTCTCACCAAAATTACTTCTGATGATCAGTTACAAGGCAGTATCATACACAGCAAGCAGGAAGCAGTTCTATCTGCTTGTGTTTTTGTTGTTTGTTCTGCTGGCTTCAGTGGTTGGGATTCCTACCTGGATCGCTTTCCAGAGCTGGCCTTACCCAAATTTGGACTTACTGCTTTTCTTTTATGCACTAATTCCAATGCTATGGGTGGCCCTATTGGTCGATTTTGGTTCCCGAGCCTCTTCTATAGAGTTTCATGAGGATGGTTTCTCCGTAAAAAAAATAGCTCAAAAAACGAACTGGCATTTGTATGCGGAAATTCTCACCTATAGCGAGCGTCTTGGTTCGAAACAAAACGAGCCGTCTCCTGAACTACGAGTTTATTTGTCGGACAACTGGTTCCTGATTCGCCCAAGCGACTTTATTAATTACGATTCCTTACGCGACAAATTTACTCAATATGGTCAGCCGGGGCCAGTACGGAAGGTACTTACCCTTACAGAAAGGAATCGATTTCGGTGGGGACTCGGTAGCTTTATCTTACTAATCGGGCTAAATATGCTCTTCGCTTACCTTGCCCATACTCCTGTCGATAAGGCTCCGGCGAAGCTCACATCTGTAACGGCTATTGTCAACCATATATCGACAAATAGCACTAAAGGCATCTTTAAAGGATTTACACTAAAACTACACCCTTGGCCAGACCTTGAGTTTATCGTCAGTCGCAGAGATTTTGACACCGACATCCGTTCGCTTAAACAGATTATTGCTGTTAACCAGCCAATTACAGTACAGCTTCGGGAAAGTGATTTTCGAAAAAAGTTGACCAAAACTGAGCCCCTTTCGTTCGGCGATAAATATGACAATTACGCACAGATTCGGGTTTTTAGCATCGATCAGGGCAAATTGGTTCATTTGCAGTCGACCAAACCCATTTATGAATCACGACATACTAACTTACTGCTACGCACAATCTTACTAAGTTTCCTACTGCTGTTTTGTTGGGTTGGTTGGGTCTTTGTCGATAGTTACAAAGTTCTCCGTACGAATTGATTACCGTACCCAGCTAACTTTTTCCGTACCTTCGCGCTCCCAACAAATTGCCTTCAGCAACAGTAGCAATATGAATCAGAAAATCCGTCGCGAAGATGCCCTTGATTATCATGCCAAAGGGCGTCCGGGAAAACTCGAAGTTGTTCCAACCAAAGAGTATAGTACCCAACGCGATCTTTCGTTAGCTTATTCGCCGGGTGTAGCAGAACCTTGTCTGGCCATCGAAGCCAACCCCGACGATGCCTTCAAGTACACCGCAAAAGGCAACCTTGTGGCCGTTATCAGCAACGGAACCGCTGTGTTAGGACTTGGTAACATTGGTCCTGCTGCCAGCAAACCCGTTATGGAAGGCAAAGGGTTGCTGTTTAAAATCTATTCTGATATCGATGTATTCGACCTTGAGCTGAATACTAGTAATATCGACGAGTTTGTTCGCACGGTCAAGATTCTGGAGCCTACGTTTGGTGGCGTCAATCTGGAAGATATCAAGGCCCCGGAATGTTTCGAAATTGAGGAACGGCTCAAGAAGGAAATGAATATTCCGGTTATGCACGACGATCAGCATGGCACTGCGATTGTCAGTGGTGCTGCCCTGCTCAATGCGCTTGAGTTGGTCGACAAGCCAATCCAGACGGCCAAATTCGTCATCCTGGGCGCTGGTGCAGCGGCTATCTCCTGTGCCCGCCAGTACGTCGCTTTGGGCGCTAAGCATGAAAACATGGTGATGTTCGATGTCAATGGGCCGCTTCGCACAGATCGAACCGACCTGAGCGAGCTGATGCTGCCCTTTGCGACTTCCCGCGATATTCACTCGCTGGAAGATGCTTTTGCCGATGCCGATGTATTCGTGGGTTTATCGAAAGGGAATATTGTGAGCCAGGACATGATTCGCCTGATGGCGAAGAATGCCATCGTGTTTGCGATGGCCAACCCCAATCCCGAGATCAGCTACGACGATGCAATGGCCGCTCGGCCCGACATCATCATGGCAACCGGTCGTTCCGATTACCCGAATCAGGTCAATAACGTACTTGGTTTTCCCTATATTTTCCGGGGAGCACTGGACGTTCGCGCTACCGAAATCAATGAAGCTATGAAGTTGGCGGCCACGTACGCACTGGCCGAACTAGCCAAGAAGCCAGTGCCCGATCTGGTCAACCTGGCCTACGGCGAATCGAACATGGTTTTTGGGCGAACCTATATCCTGCCTAAACCCGTTGATCCACGCTTACTCTTGACGGTAGCTCCTGCGGTAGCCAAAGCAGCCATGACATCGGGAGTAGCCCGGTTATCCATTACCGATTGGGAAGCCTACGAACAACAATTAGCCCGACGATTAGGTCAGGACAATCAGATTTCAAGGGTTATTCTGACGAAAGCAAAAGCCAATCCGAAACGAGTTGTTTTTGCGGACGCCGAAAACCTGAAAGTACTAAAAGCCGCCCAACAGGTTAGGGATGAAGGAATTGCGTTCCCAATTTTGCTGGGAGAACAAGCAAAAATTGAGAAGCTCATCGACGAAAATAGCCTTGATCTGGGCAATATCCCCATCATTGACCCTCGTTCGCCGGAGCAGGCTGCGCTGGTTGAACGATTTGGCGATCTGTTTTTCGAGAAACGGAAGCGCAAAGGCGTCAACGCTACCGAAGCCCGGAAAATGATGAATGTCCGCAATTACTTCGGAGCCATGATGGTTGAAACCGGTGAGGCCGATGCGCTCATTTCTGGATTGACCCGCTCCTACCCCGATACGATTCGCCCTGCCTTACAGATTATCGGCAAAGAATCGGGGGTTAAAAAGGTAGCGGGGATGTACATCCTGCTCACGAAACGCGGCCCCCTGTTTTTCTCGGATACGACCGTCAATTTCAACCCAACGGCGGAAGAAATTGTCGAAATAACTGAATTAACCGCCCAAACAGTTGAGCGATTCAATATTAAACCGCGTATAGCTCTGGTCACCTATTCAAACTTTGGCAGTGCGAAAGGCGATGATGCCGAGAAAATGAATCGCGCCGTCGAGCTGCTCCAACAGCGGAATCCAGACCTGATTGTGGATGGTGAAATTCAGGCTCACTTAGCGTTCAATACCGAATTACTACAGCAAAATCACCCATTCAGTAAGTTAGTAGGCGAAGGGGCAAACACTCTCATTTTCCCGAACCTGTCTGCAGCAAACATTGCCTATAACCTGATGGCAGAAGCTGCCGGTTTCGATGCCATTGGCCCCATTCTGCTGGGTATTCGCAAGCCGGTGTACGTGTTGCAGTTAGGCTCATCGGAACGTGAAATTGTGAATATGGTCGCCATCGCCGTCGTTGAAGCACAAGGAAAGTAAGTAGTAGAAGCGAGGAGCGAGGAGTGAGAAGCGAGGAGATGGATGCGTTAGCAACTCCTCACTTCTCACTCCTCGCTTCTAATACTCAAATAAAATGTCACGAATCTTAACCGGTATCCAGTCCAGCGGGCGTCCGCACTTAGGCAACATTCTGGGGGCTATCAAACCTGCCATCGAGTTATCGAAACAGCCTGATAACGAATCATTTCTGTTCATTGCCGATCTCCATTCGCTCACAACCATCAAGGATGGCCCTCTTCGTCGTGAGTTCACGAAAGCGGTAGCCGCCACCTGGCTGGCATTTGGTCTGGATACGGAGAAAAACACCTTCTGGCGGCAGTCGCGGGTGGCTGAGCATACCGAACTTGCCTGGCATCTGAGTTGCTTCACGCCATTTCCGATGCTCAACAATGCCACCTCGTTCAAAGAGAAATCGGATCGGGCTTCTACGGTCAATGCGGGCTTATTCGTGTATCCGGTTTTACAGGCAGCGGATATTTTACTTTATGATGCAGAGATTATTCCTGTCGGGAAAGATCAGCGCCAGCATATCGAAATGACCCGTGACATTGCCAGCGCGTTCAATCATCAGTACGATGAAGACGTATTTGTTTTGCCAGACGCCCGCATCGACGATCGCCTGATGACCATTCCGGGTATCGATGGGGCTAAAATGAGCAAGTCCTATAACAACTACATCGATATTTTCCTGCCGGAGAATGAGTTGTGGAAGGTGATCAAAAAAATCAAATCGGATTCAACGCCCCTCGAAGAGCCCAAGAATCCAGATACGGATATTACGTTCCAATTGTATTCGCTACTGGCATCGGCTGAGCAAACTGCTGAACTCCGTAGCTTATACGAAGGTGGTAACTACGGTTACGGCATGGCAAAGAAAGCATTCTACGAACTCATTCTGGAACAGTTTGCTACAGAGCGCGAACGATATACTTATTACACCATTGAAAACCCCGACGCTCTCGAAGCTGAACTCCGGGCTGGCGAAGAGAAGGCCCGTGTTGTGGCTCAAAAAACCATTGCCCGCGTACGAGAAAAGTTAGGATTCAACTAACCGTTAACAAAAACTACCGTTAACTCATTTGATTTGGAATACGGGTGTGATTTTATTTACTTTCAGAGAGTTAGCTAACTTCCTAGTTAACTTCTGTATCACGCCATATATGAACAATCGACCACCGAAACGCCCCCTGAACGCCGTTCAGCTGAAGCCCCGTGAACGGCATTTTCTCCAACTGGCCTGTTCCGAATTGACCTACGTCCAAATTGCCGATCAGATGTGTGTCAGCCCCCGCACTGTAGACGGCTACCGAGAAGCGCTATTTGAACGCTTTCAGGTAAAAAGCCGCGTTGGGCTGGTAGTATATGCCATGCGGGGAGGATTAGTAGCCCTGTGAGAAGCTTAAAAACGTCCTATAATAGACTTTGTTCTCATGTATAAAATAGTCCCGATGCCAATGGTATCGGGACTATTCATTTGTTTACCCCCACCCGAAATGTTATCGTTTTTCAATCTCGTATATTAGCCCACTTATTTTTGAATGGCTATGAACCCACCTATTATCCGCGAGATTGCCAAATTGATTGATCACGCGCTTCTGCATCCAACCCTGACCGACGCCGAACTCCGCACAGGCTGCGAGCTAGCTTTAAAATACGACGTAGCCTCCGTCTGTATTAAGCCCTACGCCATTCGAATGGCAACTGAGTTATTGGCGGGTTCTGATGTACGGGTAGGCACCGTTATTGGCTTCCCACACGGCAGCAATAGCACAAGCATTAAGGTTGCCGAAACCGAGCAAGCTTGCCAGGATGGAGCCGTTGAAATCGATATGGTTGTCAACATTGGTAAAGTGCTGAGCCAGGATTGGGAGTATGTAGCCGATGAGATTAGCGTCATTCATAAAACCTGTCAGATACACGGGGCCATTCTGAAAGTAATTTTCGAGACTGATTTCCTGACCAATGATGCCTACAAGATCAAGCTCTGCGAAATCTGCACGGAAGTGGGGGCCGAGTTTGTCAAGACATCAACAGGCTTCGGTTTTGTCAAAGGCAGCAACGGGTCTTACGACTACCAGGGAGCCACTTCGCACGACTTACAGCTCATGCTCAATCATATTGGTCCGAATGTTCATGTCAAAGCCTCCGGTGGCATTCGAACGCTCGACGAATTGCTAATGGCTAAGGAACTAGGTGCCACTCGAATTGGCACTTCGTCGACAGCAGCCATTCTGGAAGCCGCTTACCGTCGATTTGGTGTCGTACCAGCCGATTCACAGGCAATACCCATTCCAGATGCAAACGGGTACTAAACGGACCTTATCTTTACATTTATTTCACGCTTAGTTGTTACTTACATGCTCAACCTCGGCTTTGTTTCGGCTATTTTGGCCGATTACGATCTAAATGGTGTTTTGAAATTTGCGTCAGAACACAACTTCAAATGTGTCGAACTCATGTGCTGGCCTTCTGGCAATGCCGATGCGCGTCGATATGCAGGTGTTACGCACGTCGATGTCGACAATCTGGATGTCGCTCACATTCACTCCTTAACGAAGCTATACAATATCTCCATTTCGGGCCTAGGGTACTATCCCAACCCACTCGACCCCAATCCAGTACAAGCCGAGTTTTATCGGGAACACATCAAGAAAATTATCCGGGCTGCTGCCAAGTTGGGCGTCCCGGTAGTCAATACATTCATTGGTCGTAATCCTTCACTGAGCATTACAGACAATCTGAAATTGTATGCTGAGCATTGGCCTGCCATCGTAAAAGAAGCGGAAGCATGTAACGTAAAAATTGGCATTGAAAACTGCCCGATGTGGTTTACGGATGACGAATGGCCTGGAGGTAAAAATCTGGCCACCACACCTGCTATCTGGGATCGAATGTTCGAGATCATTCCGTCGCGAGCGCTGGGTCTAAACTACGACCCAAGTCACCTGATCTGGCAAATAATGGACGAAGTGAAGCCCATTTACGACTACCGCGACCGGCTGCATCACATTCACCTGAAAGATGTGAAGCTGTACCGCGACAAACTGAACCGGGTGGGAATCATGGCGAATCCACTGGAATATCACTCGCCCAAACTTCCTGGCTTGGGCGATGTACGCTGGCGTGATTTTTTTGCGGCCTTAACTGACGTCCGTTACCGAGGCCCGATCTGTATTGAAGTAGAAGACAAAGCCTATGAAGGCAGTCCAGAAGATGTTCAAACGGCCATTTTAACGGCTCGCAATTATTTGAGTCAGTTTTTGGTGCTGTAAGTATGCTGGAAACACTTAACCGACTCGACACCGACCTATTTCTGTGGTTGAATGGCCGTTATACGCCCTGGCTCGATCCGATTATGATCTGGGTGACAGAGCGTAATAGCTGGATTCCTTTCTATGCCATACTGATTGGTTGGATGATTTATCGGTACCGAAAGCAGGCTATCGGGCTGGTGCTCACCATTATTGCAGCCGTTGCTCTGGGCGATCAACTTTGTTCATCGGTACTCAAACCACTTACCCATCGGCTCAGACCCTGCCATGATCTTGCTGTGCAAAAATTGATGCACCCCGTTATGGAATGCGGTGGATTGTATGGGTTTGCGTCCTCGCACGCAGCAACCACGTTTGCGTTGGCCACCACGTTATGGCTTTTGATGGGCAAACAGCATCCCTGGCTAAAAGGGTGGTTCCTGTGGGCTGCTATTGTCTCCTACAGTCGTATTTATGTGGCAGCCCATTACCCGCTCGATGTGCTGGCAGGTACTGGGGTTGGCGTCTTATCAGCTATACTTGCTGTATCTGTTTACCATTGGTGGAAGGCTCGCTCAGCGAATACGAAAACCATTTTGTAAACTAATTCAAATAATTAGGTTGCATATAATTAGAATAACAGCTTAGTTTGTGGCAGTTACATACCTACCGCAACTAGCTGTTATTCATGTTCAATCGATTCCAATCGCACATTCGCGACTACTTTGGATTTTCCCATAAAGAAGCTAGAGGTTTTGTCGTCCTGCTTTTCCTAACCCTTCTCTTCCTGCTCGTTCCATTCGTGTATCGGTTCATTGGCGACCAAAAACCAGTAGACACATCCGCTGCCGATCAACGTAAACTCGATAGCTTGGTTGCGCTAATGCAGGCCGAAGAAGCGAAACAACCTCAATTCGGTAGTCGCTCAGACAAGGACAAAACCACCGTAGAGCACTTCAGCGAACCCAAACTCTTTCGGTTCGACCCCAATACAGTTAGTGTGGCCGGGTGGCAGCAATTGGGATTACCAAAATGGCTCGCCGAGCGCATCGACAAATACCGGACTAAAGGTGGACAGTTTCGGAAGAAAGAAGATCTGCTACACATTTACGATTTCCCACCTGACCTCTATGACCAGCTCGAACCGTACATTGCGTTGAAAGAAGCCAATCCGTCAGATCGACCAGGAAATGATCTTTCCAGTAAGGGCACATCGTACAATAACGAATCGTACAAACCTTCCGAACGGCCAGCGTATGCAGAACGAGCGCCCAAACCAGTGCTTCAGCCGTTCGATATTAATACTGCCGACACCTCGCAGTTAATTGCACTTAAGGGTATTGGCGCTACCTTGGCCGGGCGTATCGTAAAATTTAGAGACGCCCTCGGCGGCTTCGTTTCAGAAGACCAGTTTCGAGATATTTATGGACTCGATTCCCTCGCTCTGGACGAGTTACAGAAGTTTGGTAAAATCCGATCGTCGGTCCGCAAGATTCCGGTCAATACGGCAACTATTGACGAGTTGGATCGGCATCCGTTTTTATCTCGTCGGCAGGCGCAAATTATTGTCAATTATCGCGAGCAACACGGCGCTTATACATCGGCAGAATCGCTCAAGCCCATTCGGATTCTGGATGCCAAAACCATCGAGAAGATTGCGCCATATCTTGAGTTTTAAAATAAGTCGTCAGTGGCTGAAAACTATTGACTGACGACTTATGACTATTCTCTCTTTTTCAACAACACGACATTTTCCACATGGTGCGTGTGCGGGAACATATCTACAGGCTGGACACTGACAACAGAATATCCTTCGTCTAGTATACCCAAATCGCGAGCCTGTGTGGCAGTATTGCAGCTTACATACACAATTCTGTCGGGGGCCGCTTTGAGCAACTGGCGAGTTACGGCCTCGTCCATGCCTGCGCGGGGAGGATCGGTAATGACCACATCTGGCCGACCATGCTGATCAAAAAAGCTCTCGGTCAGAATATCGCGCATATCGCCAGCAAAGAAGGTCGCATTAGTGATTCCGTTTACCTGAGCATTCACACGCGCATCGGCCACCGAGGCTTCAACATACTCAACACCAATTACTTCCTTTGCCCGACGAGCCACAAACAGGGCAATTGTACCTGTACCCGTGTATAAATCATATACCCGCTCGTTGCCTGTTAGGCCAGCCCAGTCACGAGTGATTTTGTACAGGTTATGTGCTTGTTGAGCGTTCGTCTGGTAAAACGATTTCGGGCCGATACGAAACGTAAGTACGGGTCCATCGGCTTCGCCCATTTGTTCCTCGATATACGGTTTTCCTCCCCAGTTGATGACCTCCTGATCCTGATAGCTATCATTCTTTTTGGTGTTCAGAATATAGTTCAACGATGTGATCTGAGGGAACGTAGCCTGAAGGTGGCCAAGCAAGCCATTTAACAGATCGGGGTTGTCCTGAGCAACCTGCAACGTTACCATAATCTGCTGCGTAGTATCGGCAGTACGGATAATGAGCGTCCGTAGAAAACCGGTATGTGCCTTCAAATTATACAACGTCATATCGTGCTGAAAAACGTAGTCGTTTATGGCCTGACGGATGGCGTTGGATGGGTCTGGCTGAAGATAGCAGTGATGAATAGGCAGTACTTTATCAAATCGGCCCGGAACGTGAAAGCCTACTGCCCGCTGGTCAATTGTGTGCTGTGTACTCACTTCCTGCGGGGTCAGCCAGCGACCTTCAGCACAGGTAAACTCCAGCTTATTTCGGTAGTACTGAGTTGGGTGCGCGGGCAAAATTGGCAAAATAGCGGGCAACTCAACTTTGCCAATGCGCGTCAGATGATCGACCACCTGTTGATGCTTAAAGCCCAGTTGCTCCGGATATTGTATATGTTGCCATTTACAGCCGCCACACGTACCAAAATGTTCGCAAAATGGATCGGCCCGTACCGGCGACCACTCGTGAACCCGTTCGGCCACAGCCTCTCGATACTGCTTCTTCTTGTTAGTAATGCGCAGGTCTACTACGTCGCCCGGAGCTACACCCGGCCCACCGGTCGGGTTTTCAACAAAAATCACGCCCTCATCGGTACGAACAATGCATTTTCCCTCGGCAGCTACGGCATCAATTCGAACGCCTGCCAACCGTTCGGGGGTTTTGTGAGTCTTCCTACGCATAAATTAGTCCTAAAAAACTGCTAATATCCTAAAATCAACCCTTCACATAAATTGTGGGTTCCTTTCAGCTAGTCTTTCTAGGCTATTTATTTTCTTTATTCACACTATTAGTAGTCGTAGATTCATCTATTTGTTTTCCTATTGTTTTCCTATTTCCGTACAGACTAACAACCGCGTCTATTGCTTCCTGGTCTTGTTCTTCCATGTAGAAACGGCGCGTCGTTCGGGTATCCGAATGACCCATCGTCATTTGTGCGGTCACTAAGTCAACCCCACTACGCCTGAGCAAATCCGCGAAGCTATGTCGCATAATGTGCGGGGTCAATTTCTTACCTAGCTGTATGTCTTCGCCTAATGTCTTAAGCTGCATGGACAGCCGAACGGTTGCCCGATTAATATACTTTAACTGATCGTCGGGCGTAAGCTTGTCGAGCGTCGAAATAATGTAGGGAAACAAAAACTCTTTCGGCTTTTTGGGTGTGCCGTCATTGTGTACCAAGTAGGGCGCTAAGAGTTCGACGGCTTCGGGCGGAAGCAGGACGTTACGCACTTTATCGCTCTTACCCATACTATACATTATTCGGGGTTGGTTATTTTCGACGCTGTAATTTTCCCGGCGAAGCAAAAGAAAATCCCCGATTCGCATACCTTGCAGGTAGTACATAAGCATAGCACACGGACGCGCATGTTTGCGGTCGGTAACGTACTTATACGCCCCGCTACGGCCCGTTCGTGGACTTTCAGCTAATTGCCCTATTTCGCCCTCACGAAGCCGGGAAACGGTCTTATTTTTAAAGACAATCGAAACGCCGTCAAAAGGATAATCTTCGTACTTAATAAATTTATCCTTCATTGCTTCACGGCTAATTTTCCGCAAACAGGCGAGCTTTAGACTTGCTGTATTATGTGCGTATTTTTCGAGTAGCCACGTGCGAAATTCAAGAACAAACGCCTTACTTAACAGCCGAACAGGGAATTTTTGTCGCTTGGTTTCAGTCAAAAAATCAGTTAGACGATTGTAGGTCTGTTTGTACTGATTTAGCGTCCTAAGCTTTTGCAGATTACTACCCGCTAACTGTTTACGGGTTTTCATGTGCCGCGCAAAATAATCCAGCAACGTATCGGGCTTGCCGCCCGCTTTCAGGAAATTTACGATTTCTTCGGCTGAAAACGGCGGTTGTCCTTCTTTCTCGAATTGCTCTATTACGCCCTCAACCTTGCGGTACTGTTCCCGGATACGCTCGTTATAAATAGCGTGTTCGGTATGGCTGGTTTTAATCCAGTTACGAAGCTTTAGCGTTCCGGCTTGATTAAATGCCGACTTCGGCACAGTCATATTTAGGGGCCAATACCGAGAAGCGCGATCTTTCGTTATACGGATTCGTATAACGTGTTCTTTACTTTCGTTCGCTTCAGCTTTTAGTACAACATTCAACGTTACGCGCCCCATTATACCGTCAATTGTGCATCAAAGTAGCGGTAAATGTGATAGACCGCCTTTACTTCGGTGAGTGAAATTCGACGCGTTGAACCGCCGTTTCGACTACGCAAAACAATCGTATTGCTTACGTCGTCAATATCGGACAGCTCTTTAATTAGTAACTCCTGCCGGTAATCAACAAGTATAATACTGTTTAAGGCGGGCAGGCGATTGGTTTGAACTTTATAGGCTAACATTCGATAGCCCGGCATTAAAATTGGTTGCATTGAATCATCTTGAACACTAACGATTAGATGGTCGTCGGGACTAACCCCCTCCTGTAGCATTTGGTGAGGTACTTTAGTAAATTGTCTTTCAGTCATAGGTTCGGTAAAGAAACGGGCATACCCTAACCCTGATCGGGCAAAGGCGGGTACTTCCAAAATATCCAAAAGGGTATTATCATTGTTTTCAATTACGTTAACAGGTTGTATAGTAATACTCTTTGGGTGTATTGGCGTAAAACCAAGTTTCCCGAAAACATCTTCGTACTTAGCATTTAAGGCAGCTAAAATACTCGCTTTATTACTTTTGTTGAGTGTTTCACTTTTAAAGTAACTCTGTACCGTATTCTTTGATTTGCCAATCATTTTAGCGAAATCCGAATACTCAACCCCCCGACGATCTAGGTAAGCCCGCAACTGAGCGCCCTCATAATGCTCTGTTTCTTCGCGTTCCGGCGCTTTACCCCCTTCGTAATACACTGGCTCTATCCCATCTTCCAGCCATGCCAAACGCGCCCCGGTTGCCCTTTCTATCCGAATCAGGTAGCGCCTGGTTATCGGTTCATGACCGGCCATAAGGCGGGACATTAACGACGCCCTAATGTCTGGCGCTAAATCCTGTTGTTTCCCGTTTGCTTTTTCGGCAATTAACCGCCGTATCCGGGCGCGTATCGCGTTTTGGTCGCTTCTTGATGTCATACGTAAAGGGTACTTACGTGAAAGTGTATGATTTTGGATAGCGGCTAACATGTGTGTTTCTGGTTGAGTAAATTTTTTATTGGATTTTTTTCCAAATAAAGCGTACCATTTTGCATATTTGTACGTTCTTTGTACAAACGGCCATGTTGCCAGTTGTACGGTAAATATGATAGATAAATTATTAAAAAATGGCACGACTTGCGAATGAATTATCAGCAACCCAATTAGACCCGGTTGCATTTGAGAACAGAAAGGCCAAAATCAGGCGCTTTACGGCCCCTTACCTGGCTACGTTGGGTAATATTTCCCAAACGACAATCTATCAATACCTAGCCGGGAAAGCGATTAACCCCAAGAAAGAAGAGGAGTTAGAACGCGTGATTGATTTGGCCATAGCGGCCAAAGAAGCAAAGGATACTAAAGCAGTTGATAAAGCCAGAAACTTAGCCGTAGCCTAATGGAAGTACCTAGTTTAGAGGAATTTAAGCAAGTCGTTAAACGTATCGAAGCAGTCGAAGACGAAAACGAATTTTTAAAATCGTTACTACTAGCCGAACGTTGGTTAAGCAGGAAACAGGCGATGGTTGCGCTAGGTTGTCAACACAATAAATTACGTAAACTGACGCTAGACAATGAAATAACCCATCGGTACGAGGGTAAGTATCCCTATTATTGTGCGTTTAGTATTCGCACCTACTTAACAGCGCAAAAAATTGATGCAAAAAAAGTCGACAAGCGACTATTAAGCGCCCGTTTTGCTGACTAAAGCCCCCAATTTGTTGAACGATGAATACAAAATCGACACTGGTACGGATACTAAGAACGGATGAATACGGTTTATTAGAAAAATAGTTTACTATTTTTTTGTGTATTTATTTGCAAATTTACCGTACTATACCGTACTTTGGTTCAACAATTCAACAAAAGAAATTTTAAAAAAAATGTTAGTCGCTACCGCCCCCGAAACCCTGACAATCGCACACCTAGACGAAACATTCGACTACGAGCCACTAGATAGCTTGATTGAAAAGGCGTTACCGGGTGGCTGCTTTGGTATCGAGTTTATCGACGATAACCGCAAACGGGGCTATCGGGCACTCGAATACAAGGTTGAAGTCATTGCCGGGCACACCTACGACGAAGACGGCATAAGCCCCAAAACGGAGTATTACCCGGTTAGCATCGAAGTAAGTGAATCTATGTCCCTCTCAACCGTCGTGTTTCTACTGATCGGAGAAATCCAAGCCTACATCGAATCCTAACTAACCCGGCCCGGTTCGCGCCGGGCCTATAACTCCTATCCGACATGAAAGTAGTTGAAGTAATACTTTGGATTGCCCTGATTGACATTATACTCGTAAAAATCGGAGTATACTACACGTATCTGATTAAGCCGTCAAACTGGTTTCAACGCCTTAGCCTATGGTTCCGCATTTGGTGGCTTGGGTTGGCTGGCGATTTCGGCGGCTTGGTTCTGATTGCGTTGGCACTGTGTACGGTTATGGCGGGCCTTTTTATCGGTTGTCGGCCATGAATAACCAAGTTCTACAACGACGCGCTAAACGGCAAGCACACGAATTTGTGGCTTTGATGTGGTATCACTTGCCCGACGCCTGGATTGAATCGCTTGAGCTAAACCAATTTGAGTTAGAAATCTGGTTAATGGCTTTTGACGAAAAGGTGAAAGCTAAAAAGCTAACCGGATTTAAATTACTCGAAGCCGCCCGTTTACGGGCCGGACACTGGTATCAGGACAATTTTAAAGAAAAGCATCATACGCCTGTCTATTGGGCATTCTTTCGCTTTCGGCTGGAATGGGCGCTACTCCGAACCGTTGGCGCTTCCTGCTTCGATCTACTGGATTTTCATGCGTATCACGCGGTTGTAGCGGGCGCGGCTAGTCGTCTTGACCACTACAACCAAGACCGTTTCGACCCCTACTATAACGACCCTTCGCGGGGCACTCCTTTTTAAGCAATGTATCGGTTTCTATCACTTTGCGACTATTCCGGAAGTTGGCCTAAACCGTTCAAAGATGCCGGTTACGAGGTCGTACAAATTGATTTGAAACACGGAATCGACATAATGACATGGGACTACCAAGCGTATCCACGCGGCTACTTCTATGGCATTTTTGCCGCTCCACCTTGCACGCATTATACCGTTTCTGGCGCTCTGTATTGGGCGGCTAAAGACGCGGATGGTCGAACTGAACTAATGAATCAGTTAACCAACAGGATACTAGACATTATCGAGTATTTCGACCCCAAATTTTGGGCGCTCGAAAATCCAGTTGGCCGAATTGAGGAATGCGTACCGCGCTTAAAGGGCAAACGGCTACTACTGTTTAACCCTTGTGATTTTGGCGACCCCTACACAAAGAAAACAATCCTATGGGGTCATTTTAACCCGTTTTTGGTTCGCGCTCCAGTTCGCCCCGTCCGGGCAAGCACTAAAAAAGGGCATCATAGCATGGACCTGTATCTAAATATTAAGTGTGGATTCGAGAAGCGGCAAGAATTAAGAAGTCTTACCCCCCCCGGATTTTCAAAAGCCTTTTACGAAGCAAATAAACCTCTACTCTAATGCACAAACCCTCACAAGACCTAAACCCCGAAGCGGGTGTAATCTACACGGCTATTGGTTGCGTAGCGGCTATTACTGCCGTCGTTGCCTATCTGTTTTACAATGTCATTTTTTAGGATGGCATACCCATAGCTACCGGCCCGCTATGGATGAATACCCCTTACCGCTTATTGATTTTTTTATGAATTACCTAAAGCTAGTGCGGACATTTTGGGGGATGCACAGCAAACGAAAGTTTACTGGCAACGAAGCTATGCTCTATTTAAGGCTGGTAGACCTATTTAATGGCGAAGGTGAAAACGACGTTTGGCCGGAAATGCTAGCCTTTGAAGACGGTACCATTTGCCACGAAACGGGCATATCGCCTAACACACTTGATAAGTATAGAACGGCCCTGGTTGAGCGCAAGATGATTGAGGTAAAAAAGAGAGGAAAAGGCTATCGCGGTGGCGCTGAATATCGCCTAATTAACACGTATAGTTCCTCAAAAAGAACCTCAAAAACATCCTCAAAAATTGAGGAACTACCTGAAAGAACCTCAAATTCTGAGGAACTTAAAGAACAAGAATCTCAAAAAGATACTCAAAAAGTTCCTCAAAAAGAACCTCAAAAAGATACTCAAAAATTGAGGTTCTCCTATATATATATAGAATCCAAACTACCAAACCTTCAAACACCAAACTTTTTAAATAAAACACTCTTTGTCGCTGATCGCGACAATTCAGGGGTTTGGAAAGCAATTCAAGATCAACTCAATCGAAAAAAGAAAAAAAAGCCCCCCAAGTTGCGCGAAGCCCCCCCAAGTCCATTTGGCGACGAGCTACCCGCGTTATCTCAAGCTTGGGATTTGTGGCGCAGATACCGAAAGGAAAAAGGGAAACCAGACTACAAGCCCATCGGACTACAGGGTGCAGCCAGTGAGCTAATGCGGCTATCTGGTAACGACGAACAACGAGCTATTGCCATTATCAACCAATCAATCGCTAAAACGTGGGATGGCTTCTATCCCCTTAAACAAAATGGAAACTATCAAAATCACTCCAACCGAAACGACGGCAGTAGCGAAGACATCGCCCAATTCGGAGCAGAGCTTGATAAACTCTTTGAAGCCGATTACGGCGCTTGAGATTGCGGAATCGTTGCCCCGGCCTTCGCTTATGGCGCTATTGGCAATTCAAAAAAGCCTAACCATTGAGCAAGCCGTAACAGCAACGATTTCGCGGGAAGTCGGCAAAAAAATAGGGGCTGCAACCTTACACAAGATCGTTTGCGCTGTGCTTAAGTTGTTTTGCGAAAGCCTGAATCTAGGTCAACCCATGAACGCGATTCAAGTCTATGAAACGGCGGGCTTCTGGATTGAAAACAATCCTACCGATTCGATTAAGGACTTAATCATGTGCCTGAAACTCGCCAAACAAAGCAAGTACGGCAAGATTTACAACCGCTTCGACAGTGAAGTATTTGGTGACTTCTGGAGTCAATACCTGGAATACAAAGCCGAATACCGAGAGAATCAGCATAAGGATATGAAAGCCGCCGAAGCTACTAACGAAAAGGCGGTTATTACTCAAATCGAACAGCATTTACCCGGTACGCTAACCGCCTTTAAGGTCGTCCGGCTTATGCCAACCCCTTCGGCCCCGATTCCAGACCACAACCATTACTTGTGTGAACTGAGCGAAAAGCTACCCTTCGCTAGTGAGGATGAAATGCAAGCCCTACGCGCTCAGGCTACCGAAGCCAAACTTACCGACATAATAGAATTGATCGATAACGAATTAACCAGCCGAAAACAATAATGGCCTACGTAATGCCTATTAATCGCAATCAGCTACCGATTCAATCGCTACGCTTTGACAACGTTGTAGGAATTGACCCAGACTTGAAAGGTTCAGGTTGGGCGGTCTGGTCGAACGTTAAGAATGCGTTTACCCAGATTCAAACGGTTCAATTCTGGGAGTTTATTAACCTGGTTAACGAATTTAAGCCGGGTAAGGTGCTCTTTGTTATTGATGCGGGCTGGAAAAACGAAGCAACCAACTTTCATAAAGTTTATCTGCCTGAGAATATTAAACGGGCAAGTCCTGCGACTCAGGCCAAATACACAGCGTCAGTTCGTGAAAAGGTTGCCCGCGACGTTGGCTTAAATTCCGGCGTCGGCCTGAGCATGGTCAACTACTTGCAAGGTCAGTTTCACAATTACATCGAAGCCCGCCCCCAAACCCACAAATGGGACAAAGAAACGATAGCCCGCGAAACCGGCTATACGGGCAAATCGAATCCTGAAACCCGCGACGCAATCCGCGACGCATGGCAATACCGCAATCATATAATTCAACTTTAAACCTGTTTACAACTATGCTAGCTTGGTATCGTACAAAAGTGAACTATTGGGCCAAAGTAGAAGGCCAACGAAAAGTAGTATCCGAAGAATACGTTTTAATGTGTGTCGATTTTGGCGACGTACAGTATACAATAACCGGCCTTATTCAAGACCGAATCCAAAAGCCCGACATTGATAGTATCGGCAAAATAAAGCTGTCAGACGTGTACATTAAAGCGTCTGTAGACGGCGTAGATAGTGAGTTCTATTTAGTAGTAGTCGAAACCGAAGACGGCGACAAAAAGCCCAAAGAAACGCATTTACTGAACGCAAATAGCGCCAAAAATGCAATTGAGCGTGTAACAGCCCGAATGAAAAATAGCGGCTTGAAATGGAAAATCATCAAGACCGAACGAACCAAGATTCTAGGCATTTTCGATAAGCTACGCGAAGATTTGGTAGACGACTTTATGGCTCGTCAGGAACATTTAGCCGACTTAGGTAAGGTCGAAGCTGACTTAAAACAATACGGCGTATTCGAGTCCGACGAAGAAAAAGAGGAACGGGAAGCCAGAGTAAACCGGAAAGCCGCCGAAGCGAAAGAAGACGAGCAAAATGCCAGTACCGAACTAGCGATACGCTCCGATTCAGTTGTTAGTGTTGACGGCGAAGACTTGGGCAACGGCCATGCGCCCGAAAGTGAAGAATATTTTGAAGCGATTGTAAAACCCGAACTCCCAACCGGCGAAATAAAACAGCTTCCGACTGGCGAAGAATCCCCTACGGAAACGACCGACGAACCCGAAGCTGTAGCCGTTTAAAATCTTCTTTTTGTTGAATTACCCGATAGTTCGGGACGTATTGCGCCCGAACTATTTTAAAAACTTCCTGCAATGGTTGACCCTAATTTAATCAATTTTTTGCGAAGCTTTTATAGCATCGGGCAACTACAAATAATCTATTGCACCCTAACGGATTCCGGGCCATATCCGGGCCTAACTGATCGGGAACGAGCCATGCGACTAGAAGCCGTCCGCGAAATATTAGGCATTCGTGACCCAAGCCAACAACCGGCCCCGGTTGAAAAATCCAAATCCAAATCTAAAACGAAACGAAAATGAGTACTGCAACGATTGACGAGCAAATACAAGAAGTAAAAGAGCAACTAAAAAAGGCTCCAGTTCTTACAGCTGAATTTATTGTAAGCAGTAGCATTTTGCTACGACACGTAAAATCTATTTTACCCATTATCGCGACAAATCCAATTGTTCCGATTTTGGAAAATATCTTGTTTGATGTAAACAAGGAAAGCGTATTGACGCTTATCGCATCGGATTTACAAAAAACGATTCTCTGTAATTTTCCGGTCGAACTAATTGGCGAAAAACCAACAACCGCGCCGGTTCGCTTTTGCGTTAATGCACGTCGATTGTACAAAATACTATCGCGTTTACCTGAGCAACCAATTACGATTTCGTTTGACGGCGATAGTAAAGTAGTGTTACAAAGCGAATCAGGCAACTACAAGTATTTTTCGGAAAACCCGCTAGATTTTCCGAAACTACCCACCATTAGCGAAGGTCGTAATTTTACGATTCACGGCGACGTTTTGCGAAATGCGTTACTAAAAACAATTCCCTTTACCAGTAATGACGATTTACGTCCGGCTATGACTGGCGTTTATTTTCATGATAACTGCGTAGTATCGACGGACGGTCATAGGCTTATTCGGATTCGGGTTCCTGAGTTAATTGTTAACACCCCGTTTATTATTCATTCGTCAGCCTGTAGCTTATTTTTAAAAGCCTACAATAAAAATAACTGCAACGTAGAGGTTAGTCATAGTCTCGCAAATATTCGTTTTGCGTTTGCTAATTATGTTGTCTACTCCAGACTAATAGACGAACGGTTTCCCGACTACCAAAACGCGATTCCAGAAGGCGCAACAAATACGGCAACGGTTAGCCGTACTGCGTTAATTAATTTAATTGGTCGGGCGTTGGTTTTTGCAAACCCTACAACGCATCAAATTAAGTTTACAATTGCGGCCAATAAATTAATTGTTACCGCCGAACAATCCGACCAAAACGAGTCTAGTTCTGAGTCGCTTTCTGTTAAATCGGAAGGGGAAATAATAATTGGTTATAACGGCAACTATTTACAGGAAGTCTTAAAGCATATCGAGGGTTCGCATGTGCGCTTTGAAATAATTTCCCCAAATAGGCTTACAGTGATTTATGCAACAGACGGCGAAATTAATCAAGAACATTTTTCGTCTGTTATGCCGGTAATGTTGTACGAATATTAGATAAAGCTATGACCGAAAAAGCAAAAATATTAGCCGAAAAACTTTTAGCATTAGCCCGGCGCGGGGTTGGTGGCGAGAAAGAAAACGCTGAACAAATGCTACTAAAGCATTTGACTAAATATGGTTTAACGCTGGCGGAATTTGAGCGAACTAACGAAACTATAAAATTTACAATTGACCGAATGCTGGATAATAACAGCGAACGGAATGTATTTTATATACAAGTTATCGCAAGTGTTATAGGTCAGGCTCGAACTAACAAAATTGATACATGGATTCAGACTGATAAAAAAAAGAGCTGGTACGAAATAATTGGTACGCTTTCCGAAAAAATAGAAATCGAAGCTAAGGTAGAAATCTACTGGCGCGACTATCAGGAGCAACAGCGATTATTTTACGAAGCCTACGTACAAAAAAATCATTTATATGCTTTACCTGAACCAAAAAGTAGCAATGAAGAGGACGACAAACCTTTAACGCCTGAAGAAAAAGCAAGGGCCTATAAAATGGCTAAAATGATGGACGGAATAGACCGAAAAACCATTTATAAAGAACTGCAATAATAAAAGCTATGGACTTCGAAATATCAGTACGAAAGGGGCACGATGCCGAATGGTTCGACCACGGCGAAAACTATAGGGATTTCGATAAAGCCAACGAAGAAGCGCGACGTTACTTTAATTCATTAACTGGCCTTTCTGCTACTTGGGATGCTGACGGCTGTTATGAAGACCCAGAAACAGGAATAGCAGTTTTTGTAATGGAGCCTATAAATTAATTAACCCTCAACTCTTTAAATACGCTTTTATGAACCTAGCAACAACGCCCCTATTTACGCCTAATCCAAGCGCGGGACAACCTAAAACCAAAATCGTGCGCGGCAATGCGATTGAGCGATACAATGAAGCATTAGAATACCTACGCATCGAATTAAGTATTAATTATTTCAAAGTAATTAGTTCGGCTGAGTTAGCGAATACCTTTAAAATATCACATTCGTTTTTAGCGGTTGTTGCAAGTTTAGGGGCCGTAGAACGACGCTACAAAAAAAAGACATTTCACTACCGAGCTACCAGCAAGCTACTGGAAATTGACGGCAAAAAAGTATTAGACGAAAAGCGGGTTTTATTCCCCAATAAGCCAAAGCCGGAAGTCGAAAAGGTTGCCGAAAAAGTAGAGCCGCCTAAAGATATTCCGACTACGCATTTAGCCGTAGAAGCGACGACAAGAACAGTGGAAACCTATTTAATTGGCGTTGTCGAAAACGGCGTATTGACGGTAGATATTAGCAATAAATTTACCTTCGAGTATCCCGAAGATGCAAGCAACCAGTTACGGGATTTTAGCTGTGAATCTGGGCAGAAATTAGCCTTGTTAAAAGTAATCGAAGTCGTAGAACCTGTTCGCGTATTTCAATCCTCAACGTTGTAAATTTTCACTTTATAGTCTATGAAAAAAATGGCAAGATCAAAAGAGTATAAAGCAATTCGTAATTTTTTCGTAAATGAACTAGGTCTTACGAAAGAGCAAATTCGAGAAATCGCAAAAGAAGCTGTTGCAGACGAAGCCCGAAAGCAATTTAAAATAAGCCTAGATAGAGGTTTAATAAATGCAAAAGTTGGCGAGGTTTTAAAAAATGAGCTAGAAAATCGTTACAACAGTTCAATACGAACTATTATATCTGAAAGCGTAAAATCTGTAGTTGCTGACAAATTGCAGATTACAATAAAGTAGCCTTTAAAAAGCAATGATTGACACTAATTACGAACGTTGGGGCGCGACTTTAAAAGAGTTCGCTCCAACTGAACAAACTTTAAATTCTATAATTATGGGTTGCACTGAAGAAGAATTAAAGGAATACCAGCGTTTATTTCCTAAAAAACACGGAGACGAAAGCCAAGACTTTATAAACGAATCTAAGGGTAAGTTAGAAATGCGAACCCACGAATTAAATATAAAAACGGAGCGAATAAATACGTATACGTGTCCAAAAGGTCATGTACGTATTACGCGTGACGTTGACGAAGGTACAACCCCGCTTAATATGCAATGCGATTGCGGACTTATGGGTAAATCAGCCTTTTATCGGGTTAGCCCCTGGCTAGAACCCACCCACGAATGGTATAAGCCAAAACACCCGGAACGGCTTAACGAAATGATGCGCGAACACGTCGAAGCGGGTGGCTTATTATTTCGCAAAATTGGCGCTCCAGACGAAACGGATTTACCCGAAGCCGAAGACAACGGAAAGCCTGTATTTGGCTACAAAATCAACCTACCTAAACACGCTCGTTTTGCTAGTATGGCTATGCGGGCTTTAACGAATAGTAAACGCAAATGAAGCAGCTTGAATTAGTCTTAAAACACAAATGGTTCGATATGATCGAATCAGGCAATAAGCTGGAAGAATATCGAGATATTAAGCCCTATTGGATTCGGCGCTTAATAACTCCTTCCGAAGTAATGGAAGGCGGCCATTGGGAAGAATTTTGCAGTGATTTAATGAATCCAGCCCGGTACGATAATGAAGCCGAAGTAATAGCGTATTTCGATTGTAAATTTATTCCTTTTGCATCCGTTCGGTTTAGAAGGGGTTATCAGAAAAAAGCAAAAACTATGATTTGGGATTTAGGACAAACGCGAATTGATAACGCTAAACCTGAATGGGCGGAGGGGTATATGAATCGAATGTTTGTAATTCCACTAATTAAGCGAATTGCTTAAATAATATTATGACACAAGCCCAACGCTCCGAAGTCTGGAGCCGCAAATTAGCCTTACAGCGCGACTTAAATCTAATTCCTGATACGAAGGAAAACAAAGAGAAACGAGCGCCTATAATAACTCAAATTGAATCGTGCAATCAGGAGTTAATTACCGACAACTATAAACCGCCAATTATCGAAGATGAAACGCCTAGTATTGCTGAAACTTGAATCTATGTTAACCGTTTTTCGATTGCTCGAAATCCGGTTTAGCCCTACTGAGTTTATGCTATCGTTTTGGAGTACAGAACGCGACATAATTAACCCGCAAACATTGCGAACCCTAACGGTAAGTTATTATAACTTATTTAAGGTTTGCTACTACCGGGATTTGCCTTATTGGGCAACGATTCGGGCCGAAGTTTGGCTATTTGGTAAACACTATTCATTTACCCGGAAAATTGAAGAAAGCGACGAATTACCTTTTTAAACTATAAACATGAAAAATCTAACAAGACGACCTGTTACACTGCTTCTAATTCTAGTGGCATTCGCTTTAGTGCTATTAAATAAGGAACAACCGGCTTATTACGCTGGAATTGCCGCAATTTGGGCGTTTATTCTCGAATAATAGTTATAGTACAAAAAAGGCCCGGCTTCACATCGAAGCCGGACCTTTTTGATTTTACAACTATAGTATCAATTCCACGTACAGGCTTACCCGGCTTAACCAAGCCCGCATAAACTTTTCCTGTTTCGGGTTTTTCTTGGCATTAGCGAAATACCGCGCCCCCTGGAAGATGTTAAGCGCCAAAAACAAATCTTTCGGGTACGGGTGTCGATTAGTTAACGTTAGCGTTTGCGGCCCGACTTTGCCGTCTTCAGCAATATCGGGGTATAGCTTCTGGTTATTGTTCAGTACGTTAAGCGACTGTTGCAGGAACAAAGCGGCTGTTCCTATACCCATGTTGACCCCTGTATCGAATAGCTCGTTAGCCAAATACTGATTAGAAACCTGATCGAGCTTATTAACGTCCCAATAGTTGGTTTTATAGAATTTTTCGACTAACGTTTGTAGGCTACCGTTAGCGGCTAACACCCGGTTGGCAACGTCGATATTCTTGTATTGCGCTACAGCCGCCCGAACAATCGGCCAACCTTCCCAATTCGGCCAATCCCGCGACGTAATGCCGGTATAAGTAAACCCGCCCGCGTCGTCTACGTCGTCAGCAATGCCGCCTTCGTGTCCTTTCGTTATAGCAAAACCCTTTCTGAAATCTGCCATATTAGTAACTAGTTTTAACGGGTAATCGAGCGATTACCTTTTTTCGTAGTCGTTCCTTACTGGCTTTCTGCCCGAAGCCAAACGGGTGTTTTTCCTGTTGCGACTCTACAAAGTCACCTTGAACGTCTGACCGAACGTTATTAAGTATTTGCTCTAATTCCGAATTTTGAGCCGCCAAATTGCTGTTTTTGGTCGTTAGCTGTTCGATGCGTTCGCGTTGTTGGCCGGTCAGTCGTTTTAGGGCTTGGGTTGAATCGTGGTATACCTGACCGTAGCCTGTAAGCTTCGCTATTCGGGTAGTTGTGGCTGTATCCTCAACACTCAAACCAGGCCCGTAATAGCTTAAATTCTCAGAAGCTAAACCAGCGTCAGCGGCTTGCTTTTTCTGAAACTTATTCCAGGAATCAACAATCCGGTTAACGTTGGCCTTCCCGGCCTGTATTGCCTGATCGGCCAGTAAGGCGGCTTTTTCCCCGGCTTCTAGTTGGGCCTGTTGCTGGAGAATAACCAGCCCGTACTTATCGACGGTTGTATTTAATCTGGCCGTGTCGGTTTTGAGCCTGGAAACCCGCGCCCGTTCGACCGCTAACGTGTCGTCTTTGGCGTTAATGGCTACTTTAAGACTCGTAACCGTCGTTTTAAGTGTATCGACCGTATCGCCCCGATTCTGGCACGTATAACAGATTACCCCAAACCCGATAGTTAGGAGTATACCCACGAAATACCGCCAATTCGCTAATAGAAAGCCCATAGTCGTATTATTGAAAAACGAGTGTGTCGCTGTCGGTCACTCCAAGCGTATCGAGCTTGGCCGATAGGTGAAAGAACCGCTTTGCCTTATTCCAAAGATTTTGTTTTTCTTTCTCCTTTTCTTCGTCGGTCTTTTCGATTGGCTTGGCCTGCTTTGGTTCCAATGGTCGCGCATCTATAACGGTTGCTTGTATTGTTTTTTCGACCCGCTTAGATTGCTTTTTAAACTCTTTCTTTACGTCCTGTTGGCCGTTCGTCAGTATAGCCATATTCTTAGTCTGATTCGCGATAATCGTACCTGTAGCGGCACTAATCGACGTAACGGCCGCTATAACGGTTTGCTGTTGGACTTTGACTTCACAAAGCTGTTGGCTATTTTCGGCGGTTGCCTGGGCTTTGGCTTTTTCGGCGGCTGCTAGGGCTTGTAGATTATCCTTTTGACGCTGCGTGTACGTATCTATGTACGCATACGTAACAATAGCAGCCAACAGCAAACCGAACGCCCAAGTAGCCTTTGTTTCGATACGGTCGAAGAAGTCAGCGACAACAACCGGCGCGTTAGGCTGTTTAGTTGCCTGTACGGTTTGATGCTGTACAACGTAAAACGAAGCCAGTACCATAGCGCCCAACGCAACGAATTGGGTTATATCGGAAATCCAAAACCACTCTCTATGTGTAGCGCGGGCCAACAGGTTTGCCAGTACAGCAAAGGCCATAACGCCGACGATTTGCGGCAATGGCTGAGCGGTACGACGAAGGGCGAAAAACAGACGAAAGCAGTAAAAGGCAATAACGGTCTGTACGATCAAAATAATCGGATGGTCGATTTTGTCGAATGGCCCAAGTGGGGCATAGGCTAGTAATTTCATGGTTTCTTTTGAAAAATAGTGGTTAGTAAATCCAAAAACGGGGCTTTAATGCGAACCCAAACGTTTGTCGCTTTCTCAACTCTATCTAAGCTACTGTCGAAGGCCGCGCCGGGGTCTGCTAGTGTCGCGTCGCCTACTTTTTGCGATAACCGAACCAGCCACGCGGCTACCTGTATAATTACGTCGCCAATCAGCGCGACGGCTGCAAAGTTGCCTTCGGGACGATGAATCAAACCAAACAAACCGCCCCCGGCTACTACATCTGGGGCAAACAAACACGCGATAATTAAGCTAACCAGCCAGCCCCAAAACGAAGCGCCTAGTGGGATTTTGGGGTAGATAAAGCGAATAACAAATGCACCAAACGCGGCTGCTAACCAGTTGCCCGCATTGGCTTGGGGATTGAAATAGGCTATTAGCCAATCGAGCAAGCTAAGACCTAGAAAGACGGAAAAACTAAGGAGTCGCGACACGTTGGTAGTAGGCATTGTAGTAATTAGAAAATAGATATTCTTACGGCAGAATGACAGCATGAAACGCCCGCCACATCGTGTCGGCAATCTCCCAGTAGCCTGATGGGGCGGGGTGAACGTTATCTGTCCCCTGTTGTACAGTAGCCGTACTATTTCGTGCATTGGCAGCTACAGTAGTGTACTGCATATTGCTATCGATATCGTAGCCAGGCAGAATGTCGGCAAAGAAAAAGTTACTACTGTAGGGGGCTGTTTTGGTCAGTGCTTCGAGACGACGATTATAATCCAGCACAGTCTTGACGCTTGCCAGGAAGTTTCTGCCAGTCGGGTTGTCAACCTGATCCAGTGGAATTGATCCCCAACCGTTTTGTGGATTAGAGAAAATACAGCCCCCTATAAGCACCTTTATGTTAGGGTTATGCGCTAACAGTTTATCCCAAAGCGCACCTATTATTGAGTTATCTTCCTTCGCATTTGTACCCAGAATAATCACTGCGTAGTCAATTTGCGAGTAGGAGTTCTGTGTACAGTAGTAGTTAAAATCAACCTGCGACGTTGATGGATTCCAAAAGGGGGATTGGTTGCTCTCGAAAAAACTGTAGGTTTTTCCTGACCAGCCCTCGTGTTTCGTTGCAACCCCTTGAGTTCCAACGAATGTAAGGTTAGTCAATCCATCACCTGTAGGAGTTCCGCCCGTTCCTGTCAGCCTTCTGGCAAGTTCATTTGGATAGTATGCTTGCTGAGTGAACGAGTCGCCTATAAGTAAAATATTTTTATTCGTACTAGGTGAGCTTTTTTTAGCCGTCACCACAATCTGAGTGCTACCTGTTGCCAGAACCGCGCTGTTCTCATCTTTCACTTCAAAAGAAAGTGGAAAAGACGTGTCGGAAACGCCAGGTGTGTAGCGATAAACGCGTTCGTAGAAATTCCCTTTTGCAGCAGGGTACGAACTATTCGCAACCGCCAGGCCTACGTTGGCCGGATTAGCGATTTTCAGAATCGAGCGTTTAAAAACTTCGAGCATATCGCCTTTCACAGCGTAGATTTTCTCAGGCAGCGAAAGCGAGATTCCACGTGGGTTAAGTAATAGCGCATTGACCTGATCGGACGTGACGAACCCGGCTGTTCTGACTGCTTCATAATCGCTGTTGTACTCGAAGCCAGACACATCGCCATCGTCCTCTAATCGCACCATCATCCCTGAAATCTCAACGTTTGCCGTTGTGCCAAACGATGCGGCATTCATGTTCAGATAGGCTCCATACCCCACATCTGTTCCAGCATCCAGGGCAAAAATATTGCTCTTGACTAGCGACCATTGCCCAGGTGTATTTTGACTGGTAAGATTATTATAGTCAGGTGTGCCGCTCGTTGTGCCATTTCGGGGGCGAATGTAGATGTTAGAAAGAGCTATATCCGTCTTTATCCAGAACCAAAGTCTAGCGCTTTTTCCAGCAATACCTAAGCTGGTCGTATTAATGCCTTGCTGGTACCAGATCGCGTAGCCCGATGCTCCAGATGTAGCGGCTACCGTGAATTTTGCACTAACCAAACTGGTAGGGCTGGTGCCTGTTACGATACCCACATAAGCCGAACCTGCGGTTCTCTCCAGATAGAAATTGTCTGGGTAGGTGCCTGTTCCTTCCAGCCGGTAATTTTTTAGGAGGTTTTTGCCCTGTAACCGGCGATTGAGGGTAGTCTGTACCGAAGTCGAAAACTTAGCAGATGTAACTGACAAATCAGACGGAGGAGCTAACGGAGCCGGGCGAAACACCAGATTGGACAGCCCCGCCGTGTTGTAATTCATGCTGTTAAGGTCTGTATTATCCGCAGCCTGTGACCAATCCACGGTTACGTAGAGGGTCGTCGCCGAAAAGGAGCCGCTCCCGGTGACTGCTAGTCGCTCAATATTGGCGCTTGGCGTGTAACTGTTCTTGTCGAAATTATACGCCTGAGTGAGAAAGTTTCCCGCCGTATAATCGTACACCTGAATCGTATAGCGCCCGGTGCCGGTGATATTTTTTCGGAAGACTGCTAAAGTTAGAAGGGTACTCGGATTTAGGGCTAGTCCTACAATCTGAATATCCTTGATCGCGGCCTTTAGCGTGGCCGGAGGTGATGCATTGATTTGAAAGGGAAAATTCTTGTGCAGCACATCGCTGGCCAGCTTGGCTGTAGTGACTGCGCCATCGACGACACTGCCGCCTTGGGCAGTCATATCCCACATCGACGAGTCAAAGCTACTGCCCGACGTGCCAGCCGCTTTTCGTCTATACGAACTACCTCCATTGGTAACAATATCCCCAGTAGCATAGGCTGTATTCGCCGTCCAGGGCCCTTTGAATGCCTGAACGGCTGCCAGCGCACTATTGGCCGCACTCGTGGCAGATCCAGCAGCAGCTGCTGCTGAGGTGGCGGAATTAGTTGCTGAATTGGCTGCATTGGTAGCAGATGTATTAGCCGAGACGGCACTGGCTGAAGCACTACTAGCTGAAGTAGCAGCCGCATTTTTACTTGCCAGCGCGTTAGCCTCTGACGTTGCCGCATTGGTGGCCGACGAAGCAGCCGCTGATGCGGAGGCTGATGCCTGAGAGGCAGACGTGATTGCTGCATTTTTACTAGCCAATGCATTGGTTTCTGAGGTGCTGGCGTTGGTCGCTGAGGTACCAGCACTGGAAGCATACCCTTGAGCAGCAGTGGCCTGAGTAGCCGCATAGGTCGCACTAGCAGAGGATAGGCCCGCTGAAGTTGCAGCCGCGTTTTTGTATGCCAGAGCATCGGTTGCGCTCTGGCCAGCAGCATTCGCATTAGCCTGAGCAGCGGCCTGGGTCTGATTGATCGTACCCACGTCCGTCCTAGCCTGCTGGGCATAATAAGCCGCAATGGCAGACGAGGGCGTTGCATCTAATCGAACATCTATTACCTGTGTAACCTGCGAAATTAAAACATTTAACCCAGTTGCATCAACGACAGGTACAAGTGATCCAGTTGGCACAAGGTTAATTCGAGCAACGCCTACCCTAAAATCAGGTTCACCGCTTCGGCGTATATATAAACCAAGCGAATATAGTCCGGTCGGCAAATTGGGTAACATGCCACGAATTGTACTACTAACTGAGTCACCAACTAACATTGTAACGGTACCAACTATACGCCCTTCGTCCGATTGTCTGATTTCTGAAACAATCGTAACAGAACTAGACGGGGTTATGGGTACACCTGCTGACGAGATACGCATATCTAACTCGTTGGCATTACCGGCCCGATAGGTCAAAACGGGCGGGGTTGTAGGGGGGCGAAGCTGGGCAAAACTGGTTACTGCAAACAGGCACAGTAGCAGACTTAAAAGGTGTTTCGTATTCATGGTTTACAACTGTTTATAGTAAGTCCTTATCCGCGCGTTGTAGCTGCCGGGCATTATGGCTAATGACAGAATAGGCGATAAAAGCCCCGTCGTTGGGTCGCGTTCGGCTTCGAATACGACTGGACTTGCGCCAACAGCCAGCGTTGACACGTTACCAGCGCCCCCGTAGGTGTAGGTTACAGAGGTTGTACCCGTATTTTCAAGAATCAATTTTACCGCGTTGGCCACTGGTACAGTGACCGATGTGCTTGTGTAATTAGCTACCGTTGGCGCGACTGTTCCAATATTGCCAGCTAGACTACTTTGCCAACCGGCAATAGCTACCGACAATGAGCCGCCATAAGCGACATTAGACGCGTTTAGAAAATTGGCTGGTAGGTAGCTTTGGTTGAGTCGAAAGATTGGCGACTCAACAATAATGACCCCGCCCGATGGATAGACGGCGACTTGCGACGCCGGGTAAAGCTTCGGTACGGCGGTTGTAGCTGTATCGCGAATGGCGATATAGTCGCCGGTTCGGTAGACTCGTTGCGGGGTTTGCGCCTGGGTAATCAGCGAAAAGCCTAAGACTAGCAAAAGCGAACTTATGAACTGTTTCATAGGGAAAATTTGGTTTTATTGACGTTAATTTTTCCAGATTCGACGGATAACCACTTTGGCGTTTGGTTGCGTGGTACTAGTCGAACCAAACCCAATTGAGCTAATAATTCCGTTAAAATTCGGGTCGGAGGTACTTACTGAAATTGTATGAAACTGCCCGTCAGGATTGGGGACCGTGAAGGTTTTCGAAAACTGATTGTCGTAATTGAGGCCCGGTTTTTGCCACACTAGTTTTAGGCTCGTCGCATTGGTAACCGCTATGTCGAAGTTGATCGTCGTGACGCCCGACGCCTGCCAGGCCCGTGCCGGAGAAGATAGTTTGGCGGAATAACTGGTTACTCCGTTATCGGTCTGTGGGTTTAAATACATCGTCCATCCCGCCGACTCCTTAATCAAAGGTGATCCCTCATTGTACCACAGCATGTTTTCTTTGGTGAAATCGAAATCAAAACTTTGGTCGATTCCTGGCAGTTGGGCAATAGCAGCATTGGCTTCGGCTTCAGTTCCGAAAATCAAATAGCCATAATCCTCGTAAATGCCTGGATTGTCATAGTTACGCCGGGGCGCTCCCTGTATATACGAGCTTGCATTATCCCCCCAATTGCCCGTCGTACCTACAATTTGCATCGAGCCAACTTGCGATTGCATTGGCGAGTAATACGTAACGCCCGTACCGCCTTCGCCCTCATACGCCCCGATTCGACAGTCGTTTGTAAAGTAGTTTTGTGTCGTCCCTATGCCGTTATAGATATTCTTGCGCGATTCGCCTGGCACATTGATAAGTTTCTGAATGAGCGGTGCAATCAGGTAAATACATGGGTTTTCCTGACTAATCGAGCCATAGGTGCGCTGCTCCGTAAACCGGGTCGGGTCGCGAACTTCGACGGTTCTTCGCGTAAAGAAGGCCAACACGTTGGGTAGTGGGAAATAACACCATTGCTCACCAACGATCCAGCCCGGTTCAGCGTTAACCCCCCAAATTTGGGGGCGCATTTTGGCATAAAACTCCGTTCCGCGCTGTGGATGCGTATAGACGGCGGAAGACAGAATTGGCGAAAAATCGAGTGCGGGAAACAAACTACCACCCTGTACAGGATTCGCGCCGGTATTAAATACATACCCTTTGTAGCCCGTTGACGTTTTTTTGCCGTTTTTAAAAATTAAGCCTTGCCCGCTATTGTCGTTTGGATTGGGAGACATGTAATCCGAGAAAAACATGATTTGTCGTCCCAAGTCGTCGGTAAACGTGTTGTAGCGAAAATCAGCCGGATTGTCGTTATAATAGACCTGATTCGAGTTAACCAGGTTGCGGTTATCCCGCTTCAAGGCACCGTAAGAAATGACCGCCCCACCCCGTAAAAAGCCGATTTTTAGGGCGCTGGATTCAATGTATTTTTCGCGGGTCGTTGTTATGTTCCATCCCTGATCGGCGGGCGCTACGAAATTCGGATTAAGCCCAAGTGCGGCTAGGCCGGTCGCCGTTATCGGGGGCGTAACCGTTGTAGATTTTGGAATAGCCGCCCAAATTCGGTTAGCAATCTCTTGCATAGCCGGGTCATTTGGGTGACTCGAAGCCCCTGAACGAGAACCGGCGATACCTGATAAATCAGCAACAGGGTAGCCCCGCTGTGCGCCTACCGACGTAATTATATTGCTAACATCAACCTGAACCCCTCCAATTTCCTGCCATACCGACGTACTTAATACGACCGTTGCAGACTGGTTTTTATTCTTTAGTTTGTCGATTAATCGCTTATAATGGTACTCAAAATTATTGCTAACCGTAAGAACATTCTCGCCAATACGGCTAACAATTAAATCCGGTTTCCAATCGGCAACCAGATTGTAGCGGTCGAGTGAGTCGGAACCCGTGAAGCCACAATAAGCTGCATTACCAGGTAAACTTGCATAGTGTTGTTCCCAATAAGGCCCATCCGACGCATCTAATTTTAGTCCGCCACAATCCGGCCCAATGTTAGACCAACTAGCAAACTGCCTAACTTCTACATTTGGGTTAAGTGTTTTTAAATAGTTGGTCAGAATATGGAAATAGTCTTTTTCAGGCGTACTAGCATCTAGTCCTCTGGTATTATCTGACGTAACCCAATTAGTTGTAATGCTATTCCCTATAACAAAAACCCGCGAATACGAAATAGCCGACGAACTCCCCCCCGTCGTTGTTGTGCCGCTCGTAACAATCGTGGTTGTTGAAGCTGCGCGGGTAATGCTTAACGAACGAACCTGATAGGGGAACGAACCCGATTGATTGGTAAACGTAATCGTGTTGTTGCCTTCAGTTAGGCTAAGTGTGCCCGTTACGGTTCGTGTACCTCCCGACGCTATAACCGTCGTAAAGGTGGATTGTACCGATCCGCCATTTACTTTAATTGCGCCTGTACCTGTGCCGCTCCCCTCGTTGGTCTGATAGATAAGTGAGTAGTTATAATCAGATGCCGTACCCGGAACGCCCGTAAATGATAAGTCAGTGCTAGTTGGCGTAGTGCCCGACGCGACCGTGTAGATAAACCGATTTTCAGGGCCGTTGATCGTTTGCGAATAAGCAGCAATCGTAATGATTTGGGTTGTCGAACCCGGCGAAGTCGTCGTAGAGCTTGGGGGACTAGTCGTTACAGTGCCAACCCGGCCCGCATAACCCGCCCGTTCCCACGCTGTATTTCCTTGTGGCAAGGCTTCGTAGGTTTGTCCGGAATCGGTATTCTTTACTGCAAACTCGTAGATTTGAGCAGCCGGGCCGCGTAGTTTAACTTTGAATAAGTTACCGTTTAGACCACCCCCCGGAACCCGAATAATGTCCGTCCGTTCAGCCGTCCAATCCTGATTCATGCCCCCCAGAATCAGCACACGCCAACCTGTAGACGTAGCCTTGTAGCGGAGCATATAAGCGGGCTTCTGTTGGCCCTGTACCCCGTCGCTGTAGTTGTAGGCGTCTGTACCGTCGTAAGCCGAAAAGTTGCCCGCGCCGTTTAGTTGTACTTCGGGGTCTTCTACCAGCGTTGAGCCTGTATAGAATTGCTCATACGGCTGCATATCAGCCCGCGCCTGATAGATCGCCGTTAATGCGTGTTGATGATAATTGTATTGAGGCAATGCCGATATGTTGCCCCGAACGGTCGAAATGTCCGTAGGAAATACATAGAAGCCCCAATTTTCCTCATTGCCCGCAAAGAATCGCGTTACACAGTAGCGACTATAATTAAGGTAGGGCGGTTGTTGGATTTTTGGCGCTTCGCTTTGGCCGGTAACGCTAGGTTGTACTTCCGCAAAAGGTAAGCGGTGAATTTCAGCCGGGAACGTGCCGTCTACAATACCGGCTGCATCGGCCTCGTAAACGGGTTCTTGCATTCGCAAGATGCCGCGCTTTGTACCTTGCTTAAGCTGTTGCCATTCCCGGTTTTTCTGTAAATAACCTTTCTCGTCGGCTACGATATGGCGAAGCTTTATTTTAGACCATAGATAGGGGTAATTTTGCGTACCAGCGAGTTTATTAACCCAAATATCGTTGTAGTCGCTTCGGGCTATATCGAAGTTAAATAAGTAGTAATAACCCGTCGTAAAATCCTCCTGTCCCCACTGATCTCCGGTCATACCCGAATACGTGCGACCATTCAGAACAATCGTATTATTCGAACCGCCAATGTTATTTACATTCGCGCTACCGGGCTGAAAAATACCGTGTGTGGTTGGCTGAAAATCCTTGCGCGGTAAACCCTGATAGGGAGACGCGCCATAGCTAATTTTTAAATTAGTTACACCCGCTAAGGCCGCTTTAGCCCTGGCAACCTTAAATGCAATTAATAGCCGATTGGCCCGACGTACCGCCGTCTCAACGTCCCAAAGGTTCGCGTTGTCAATTTGTTCGAGCGTCCGGTCTACGCCGTCAAATTCGCACTTTATTGAATGAGTTTTAACCGATTCCCACGAAGGCCAGAAGCTACTAGCGCCCGTATAGTTACCTCTACCCCAACCGTTCGAGGTTTCGATATTAAAGACTAAGTATTTAAAGCCAGTATTAACCCCCGTTCCAAGTGTCGGAAAGGTAGCCCATAGCTTGGCTTCGTAAGCTGATAACGTACTTTCGTAGTATAAAGCTCCTTCGTATTCGTAGTTAAACGAGCTTTCAGTTAGATACAAAACGCCGTCGCCAAACGGTAGGGCGGCTTTTTCGTCGCTCGAAACCGTCCACTGCGTAAAGCGATTTTGTCCCCTTGCTCGAAGTTGTGCCGGGGTTTTTGCGCCGGGGTTAAAATCCATCGCAAACCCGAACGTCGGGCTATAGTATTTACCCGTCCCGAATTGTTCGGGGTTAAATTGGGCTTTTCCTTCGGGCGCGTAAGGTAAACGAACGATACCCCCTTTTCGGCCTACTACCGCGTCGGTTGGTAAACTCGAAACCTGTTTTCGGCTACCGTCTGCGTATTGAGCGATAACGATTTGCGCGTTATTGAGCGTCGAAACCCGGTAGGAAACCGGCGCGTTTTGGGCAACTGCACCCAAAAACGAAAACAACAAACTAAGGACTAAAAGCGTCTTTTTCATTATTGTGCGTCGTAATAGGTTACGTCCGTTTCGCCGGACAAATCGGTATTTATGGCGGGTTCGTCGTCGCTGGTTGTTCCGGGGTCGGTGCCTGGGTCGGTTGAGCCGCCACAATCGCGAACAATAACCTTTTGGTCAGCCGTGATATTTGGCGCAACAGTCGAGCAAAGCGCCCGCAAAGCGCGGGCTTGTGTAACGGTCAGATTTTTAAAGGGCGCTTCGGCGGTTGCGCAATCCTTAGCATCCGGGTCGTAAACTAGCGTTACAATTTCGTCAGCGATTATCGCCCCCGTTTCCTGGTTGTAGTCTTTAAATCGAGCTTGGATATAGGCAGTAGCCATAGTTGTAGGGGGTTATATGGCGAAGGCTTCGACTTCGACAATGCGGGCGTAGGTGTCGCTCGAATGGATTTTATCGCACTGAATGCGAACCTGATCGCATGAGACAGCCGGGAATGTGATAGCCCTTTGTTCGCGGGTATTGCCCGTAACCGTCGCTACAGTTGACCAAGCGCCTGAACCCGTCCGCACTTGTACCCGGAAATCGACAATACCATACAGGGTTGCATCTTGTGTGCTTACAGGTGGGGTTGTCCTGGTTGAATAGTCGTCAGGTACGAAATACAGGATTACACGCTGTAGGCTGCGTGTTGTATTTAGAGCAATATCCAAATGCTCATTTATTACTCCTGCACTGGGTGTTAGGGCAATTGAGTTCCACCAACCATTAGGTACTTTATTTCCATCAATCGCCTTTGCTGGTAGAGTACTAGAATCAAGAGTGGTACTAGCCGTAGCCGTAGCCCCTGATGCCGACGACGCGAAGTTTTGCGGACTATTTTCAGGGAATGTGATTGTTTCGCGACCAATAATTACCCCACACGAATTAGTTTTAATCAGGACAACACTACCTGTTACGCCATCCGGCAGGCTTCGATTAAAGCCCCAATAACCCGCCTCAACTGGCCAATAGAAATTTGTATTATCGACTAGGTGTTCTGGACGGTTATCATTATAGAGTGTTGAGCCA